>CAVCCE010000111.1:0-5701 GCA_963600555.1 Duodenibacillus sp. | reverse complement strand
CTTTAAACTTTATTGGAGATGGTGTTGGTGAAGCATTGGAAGTAAAACGATAGGGGGTATGAAAAATGTCTTTATTAAAAGTAGAAAATCTAGAGACAAATTTTCAAACAGATCAAGGCGTTGTTCATGCAGTCCGTGGTGTATCGTTTGAATTAAAACAAGGGGAAGTATTAGGTATTGTTGGTGAATCTGGTTCTGGTAAATCACAGACCATGTATACGATCATGGGCCTATTAAGTGAAAATGCTTTGCCTGTTAAAGGTAAAGTTACATTTGATGGTAAAGATATCAGTGCTGAATCATTTAAAAGTAAGAAAGAATACAACAAAATGATGAATGAGATTCGTGGAAATACGATTTCAATGATTTTCCAGGATCCAATGACATTCTTAAATCCAGTATTGAAGATTGGAACACAATTGATTGAACCAATCATGAATCATAAAAAAGTTTCTAAAAAAGAAGCTTATGATATCGCAATCAAATTAATGAAACAAGTTGGTATTCCTAGTCCTGAAAAGAGAATCAATCAATATCCATTTGAATTTTCGGGTGGTATGAGACAAAGAGTTATCATTGCGATTGCCTTAGCTTGTTCACCTAAATTGATCATTGCAGATGAACCAACAACTGCATTGGATGTTACGATCCAAGCACAGGTATTGGAACTTATCAATTCATTGAAAGAAGAAAGTGATTCTTCCATTATCATGATCACGCATGACTTAGGTGTCGTAGCGAAACTATGTGATAGGGTCGCAATCATGTATGGTGGTAAGATTGTTGAAATTGGCACAGATAGAGAAATCTTCTATGAACCAAAGCATCCTTATACAGAAGGATTATTAAGTTGTATCACAAATCCTGAAGATGACTCAGATGAAGATCTTCAACCTATTCCTGGTACTCCACCTGATCTGTTGAAACCACCTGTTGGTTGTCCATTTTATGCTAGATGCCAACATGCGATGAAGATTTGTAAAGAACAATTACCTGAAACAACAACATTCTCTGAAACACATCAGTGTGCATGTTGGTTGATTCAAGCAAAGGAGGCAAGTCATGAGTGATGATGTAATCTTAAAAGTTGAAAATCTGAAGACTTACTTCGATGTTACAAAAGGTGTATTTTCTAAAAAACAAATCGTTAAAGCGGTTGATGATGTAAGTTTTGAAGTGATGAAAAATGAAACGTTTGGACTTGTTGGGGAGTCTGGATGTGGTAAGAGTACTTTAGGAAGAACGATCGTAAAACTTTATGATCCTACATCAGGTACGATCAACTTTGATGGAAAAGATATTTCTAAGATCAAAGGAAAGGAACTGAAGGCTTATCGTAAAGATATGCAGATGATCTTTCAAGATCCATATGCATCTTTAAACCCAAGAATGACAGTAGGTGAAATCATCAAAGAACCTATGAAGATCTTTAATATCTATGACACGGACGAAGAACGTGAAGCACGTGTTAGAGAACTTCTAGATATCGTATCTTTGAAACCAGATCATATTCGTAGATATCCTGCGGAATTCTCCGGCGGTCAAAGACAACGTATTGGTATTGCAAGAGCACTTGCGGTAAATCCAAAGTTCATTGTATGTGATGAACCTATCAGTGCATTGGATGCTTCGATTCAAGCACAGGTCATCAACTTGTTGAAGCACATTCAAAAAGAAATGGGAATCTCCTATATCTTTATTGCCCATGACTTAGGCATGGTCAAACATATTAGTGATCGTATCGGGGTCATGTATCTTGGTCACTTAGTAGAATGTGGTCCTAGTGATGCGGTGTATCACACACCTCTACATCCTTATACACAAGCACTTCTCTCAGCAATCCCAATTCCGGATCCTGATGTCGCAAAGGCAAAACAGAGAATTGTCTTGGAAGGTGAAATTCCTTCACCAATCAACACACCTGCGGGTTGTCCATTTGCGTCTAGATGTCCTAGAGCAACGTCAAGATGTAAAAAGGAAACACCGAAAACCATACAATTAGGTGACCGTAGTGTGGCATGTTTCTTATATGAAAAGTAAAGGGGAAAAATTTATGAACAAAGTATTAAAATCCGTTCTATGTTCTACAATGGCACTTGGATTAGCTGCTTGCTCTAGCGGTACAGCAGGTTCCACTGCAGGAACAACATCATCTAGTAGCGTTCTTAAAGTTGCTATTGGTGGTGAATCAAACTATCCTGATGCAGCTATCGCTAGCGATTCCATCACAGGTAGTGTAACAATGTTGACTCAGACAGTTCTTTATCGTTTGACTTCATCAGGTGATATCGAACCAGCAGCTGCTACAGGTTACGATGTAAGCGATGATGGTCTAACTTATACATTCCATCTAAGAGAAGGCTTAAAGTGGAGTGATGGTACAGATCTTACAGCGAAAGACTTTGAATATGGTGTTAAGAGATCTCTAGGTATGAGCGTTGCTGACGCTGGATTTAACACATATATTTCTAACTATTTAAAGAATGGTGACAAATATAATGAAAGTAACTCTGTATCTGAAATGACAGATCTTGGTGTTGAAGCTACAGATGATACAACACTTGTATTCACATTACAGAAACCATGTGATTACTTCCCATGCTTAACAACATTGGGCGTATATTCACCAGCTAAGGAAGGCGATTATACAGAACATGAATATACATGGGCTGATGATACATCAATTCCTGTATCTGGTCCATATAAGATCAAGTCTATTGACCGTGCTACAGAAATTGTATTTGAAAAGAATGAATATTGGTATGATGCAGATAATGTAACAACAGATGAAATCGATTATGAAGTTATTACTGATACTTCTGCACAATTGATGGCTTATGAAAATGGTGAAGTTGACTTCGCTACAAGCTTAGATACTTCTGTTATCAAGCAATATGAAGGAAATGATGAACTTGTAATGCCAGGTGGTGTAATCAACTACTATGTTGAACTTTATACAGATGAAGGTACAACATGTGAAGCTCTTCAGGATGCTGATGTACGTAAGGCTATTCAGATTGGTGTAAACCGTGAAGAAATCTGTAATGCATTAGATGCTGGTGAACTCTATGTTCCTCTATATGGTTTCGTACCAGAAGGATTGCCTGGAAGTGAAGATGGATCTGACTTCCGTACAGAAGGTGGAAATCTAATTACAGAAGATCTAGACGAAGCTAAGAAAATCATGGAAAGCAAGGGTTATACAGACGACAACCCACTAGAAATTGAATACTATTACAATGATTCAACGATTCATTCAACAGTAGCTCAGGTTCTACAACAACAATTAGCTAAGATTCACATCAACTTGACTCTAAAGACAGGTGAAATCAGAACATTCTTTGATGATCGTACAAATGGTAACTTCCAAGCAGCTAGAAATGCTTATTCAGCGGACTACATGGATGTATCTAACTATCTAAGTCTATGGACATATGATACACAATCAACAAAGATTACTTCTGATGAACACTATGATGAATTGTACTATGCTGCTCAAGCTTCAACAGATCATGATGAACGTTATAAGCTCTTGCATGAAGCAGAAGAATACTTCATCGAAGAAATGAACTACAACATCCCATTATTCCAGTATGGTTCATTCTACCTATTAAGATCTGGAATTACAGGTATTGAATTCACACCTCAGGGTTCTGCTGATCTTACATACGTAAAATTATCTTAATGAATATTGACCAGGCTGCTTAATGTAGCCTGGTTTCTATCTATTTTTGGAGGGAATATGGAATTTGATTTAACAAAACCTTATTGTTATTACTTTGATGCAATAACAAAAATACCACATGGTTCTTATCATGAAAAAGCTATCAGTGATTATGTTGTTTCTTTTGCGAAAGAACATAATTTGAAGTGTGTTCAAGATAAGATGTGGAATGTAGTTATCTATAAAGATGCTTCTAGTGGTTATGAAGATTATGATCCTATCATGTTACAAGGACATATGGATATGGTTTGTGAAGCAGTATCAGGATTGGATTTTGATTTTGAAACACAACCAATTGAAACCTATGTTGATGAAGATGGTAGACTACGTGCGAAAGGTACTACATTAGGAGCAGATGATGGAATGGGTGTAGCAGAAATGCTAGCAATCCTTTCTGATGATTCTTTGAAACATCCACCATTAGAGTGTGTATTTACAGTACAAGAAGAAGTGGGTTTGTTCGGAGCTTTGGGTTTGGATAAAACATTGATTCATTCTCATAGAATGATTTCATTGGATGGTGGAGGAGAAGTTATGACTTCTATCTCTAGTGCTGGTGGAGTCAACGTGATCAACGAAATCAAATGTGATCTAGTATCCAATGAGAACCCAACATATTCGTTGAAAGTGACAGGGTTAACAGGTGGACATTCTGGTGGTGAGATCCATAAAGAAAAAGGAAACGCAAATAAACTTGTTACACGTATCTTGAAAGAGATGATGAAAGAAGTGAATGTATCTCTAGTATCTATTGATGGTGGTACAAAAGATAATGCGATCACTCGTGAATCAATAGCTGTATTTAGTAGTTCTACTTCTAAAGAAGTAATTGAAACAAAGGTAAAAGAATTAACAGATAAGATCTATGTTGAATTTGAAGATTCTGATCCTGGATTTACAAGTGAATTGGAATTGATTGAAACAAGTTCTACATGTATGTCTGAACAATCAACAAAGAATGTCATTGATTATATGTATCTTGTACCGAATGGTTTTCAACATCGTTCTACGGTCATTGAAGGTTTGACATTAACAAGTTTGAATCTTGGAATCGTAAAAACAGAAGGAGATAAGATAATCTGTAATTCTTCCGTTAGAAGTGCATTGGATGAAGCATTAGACGACTATATTGATCATTTGACTTGTCTAGCTGGCTATACAGGAGGTTCTGTAACGACATTCGCAAGATATCCTGGATGGAAGTATGATGAAAACTCAAAGATTAGAAAGACATTTAGAGAAGTGCTTTCTAAGTTGTATGATGGTAAAGTATTAGAAGAAAGAGCTGCACATGGAGGATTGGAATGTGCAATCTTTACGCAGATCGATGGTGGTATGGATATCATTACTTGTGGTCCTGTTTCAGAAGGATGTCATACACCTGATGAATTCTTGGATCTAGCTAGTTTTGATAGAACTTATAAATTGTTAACAACGATCATCGCAAGCGTAGATAAGAAGGTGTGATATGAAAAAAGGAATTGTAGTTATTTTAAGTGGTGCTTGTTCTGTAGGAAAACATGATTTAACACAGAAACTTTTAAATGATCCTGATTTAGATTTAATGTATTCTGTATCTTTGACAACACGTCCTAAGAAGAGTACAGAAGTGGATGGCAAAGATTATTACTTTGTAGATTTTGCGAGTTTTGCAGAAGCTGTAAAGAAGCATCAATTATTGGAATATACAGAGTTTAATGGTTGGTATTATGGAACTCCTAAAAATCAAGTGGAGTTTTTGAGAGATTCTGGTAAGAATGTATTGATTACAGTTGAAGCACAAGGTGTTGGTCCAATTAAATTGGAATTACCAGATGCTTTAGCGATATTTGTAACGCCATCTTCTATTGAGGAATTGGAAAAGAATATCAATGCAATCTATCAAGATGATGATGCAAGTGCATCTCGTCGTATCAATAAAGCGAAAATGGATATGGAACTTGCACCACTTTTCCAAAATGTTGTAAAGAGTGATGA
>CAVCCE010000110.1:0-5812 GCA_963600555.1 Duodenibacillus sp. | reverse complement strand
AGATAAGATCTTCTATAACCAAGATCTTCATAACTATGTATATTACTTTGGAACAAACTACTACGCACAAAGCTGTGAAAAAGGTTTTGACTTATTAGTATCTAATGATGGAGTGAATTTTGACGCTATCACAAGAAATGGTTTTGGAGATGAAACAAACCATGGTCTAAGAACGATTTGTTCTACAGATTCTGGCTTATATATGGGAACAGCTAATCCATTCCACGCTACTCAGTTGTGGAAGTTGACAACACAAAATGATGTTGAACCTACAGCTAGTCCTACAACAGAGCCTACAGTTGAACCAACAACGGAACCAACGGTTTCTCCTACTGTAGCACCTAGTGTAGAACCAACAAGTGAGCCTACGACTTCACCAACTGTTGAGCCAACATCTGAACCAACTACTACACCAACAGTAGCACCTACAACAGATGGAAGTACTGATACAAATAATGGTGGTAATGGTACTACAACTACAGATTCAAATGCTGTAGCAGCAACTACAACAACAAACAATGCTACTGTTGCAACAACTACGACAAATGGTACAAGAGCTAGAACAGCTAATCGTACAAATACAAATACGAATACTACAGTAGATAATACAGATTCAACAGCTACAGCTTCTCCTGAAGCAACAGTTGAACCAACATCTACACCTTCATCAACTTCAACTCCTACAACGATTAAAGATGATGAAACTCCTGAAGCTAGTCCAAGTACACATTGGTCAATTGTCAATTTAGTAATTGGTTTATTATCTGTATTGTTTGGTGTAATCGTTATTGCTTCTAGTAATGATGATTCTGATTCTAAACGTTCATTGATTTGTAAGATCGTAGCTGGTGTATCTGCAGCTATTGCAGTTGTTACATTTGTTCTTACACAACATTTAACTGGTTCAATGGTATTGGTTGATGCATGGACGATCTTGATGGCAGTATGTGGTATTACTAGTATCGCAAGTTTTGTACTAACAAAACATAATATTGTTGATGAAGAATCTTCTGAAGAAGAGTAATTTATTGATTATATTGAGGTACATATCAAATTGATATGTATCTCTTTTTTATATTTATTTGAAGAAACAGTATACAAAATTTAATATTTGACTAAAAAATGACTGAAAGTCATTAAATTGTGTTGAAAATAACCTATTTATAATTATAATATTTGACAGAAATGACCGGTGGTCATTTGGTGGGAGGCTTTATGAAGAAATTTGCACACTTTGTTGTCAAATTTCATAAATTGATTTTGATTTTATCTATCTTATTGTTGATTCCTTCAGCAATAGGAGCGGTATCTACAAGAATCAATTATGATATTTTGACATATCTACCTAGTGATTTGGATTCTATGGTAGGTGAGCAATACTTAGAAAATGATTTTAATTTAGCGAGTAGTGCATTCGTAACTGTTGAAAACATGCCAACAGCACAACTACTTGACTTAAAAGAAAGGATTTCTGAAGTTGATGGTGTATCAGAAGCATTCTGGTTATCTGATGTATTAGATGTAACTGTATCAACTGATATCTTACCTGATGAGATTCATGACTTTATGATCAATTCAGATAAGGATGCTACGATGATGATCGTTAGATTCAATGATACGGCTGCTTCAGAAGGCACGATGAACGCAATCGCCAAGATCAAGAAGATCTGTCAGAATGAGGCATACATTGGTGGTATGTCAATCATCCTACAGGATACAAAGGCATTGGTAGACCAAGAATTACCAATCTATATCTTGATTGCGGTAGGAGCATGTATTGTTGTTCTATGGTTAGGTTTGAAGTCTAATATCTTACCATTCTTATTTATGCTTGGACTTGTATTCCCAATCGTATATAACTTTGGTTCTAATATTATCTTTGGACAGATATCCTATATTACAGAAGCATTAGCTACCGTATTACAACTTGGTGTAACGATGGACTATTCGATCTTCTTAGTCAATAGATGGCGAGAAGAAAGAAAACTTGTAGATAACGATTTCGATGCAATGGAGAACGCAATCGTTAATACAGGTGTATCTATCTCAGCATCATCCTTAACAACAGTAGCTGGATTCTTAGCTCTCTGCTTTATGAGATTGACTTTAGGTAAAGATATTGGTCTTGTTATGGCGAAGGGTGTTGTACTTGGTGTATTAAGTACAATTACAGTTCTTCCAGCATTGATCTTAGTATTTAGAGATAAGATCTGGAAGTGGGAACATAAACCATTGATTCCTAAGTTAAAGAGAGCAAGTGAATTTGTTACAAAACATTACAAAGCAATTCCAGTTGTATTCTTATGTATCTTAGCTATCTTTGGATTAGCTTATCCTAGAGTTGAACAGTATTACACATTGACGGATTCCTTACCAGATACAATGACAGGTATCGTTGGTAATGAAAAGTTAAAAGAAGACTTCAACATGAACTCATCTTATTTCATCATCATTAAAGATGATCTATTAGATGATGAAGTTAAGCAAATGAGTAAAGAAATCAAGAGCTTAGATAATATTTCTTCTTGTCTATGCTTAGAAGACTTTGTTGGAGGAGCAATTCCTTCTAGTGTATTACCAGATCTTGTTACAAGTACATTTGATTGTAATGGACATGAACTAATCATGGTTAACTCTTCTTTGAAGACTGGTACTGATGAAGTTAATGATCAGATAACAGAATTAACTAACATCGTTAAGAAATATGATTCAACAGCTGTTGTTACAGGTGAAGCACCTATGACAAAGGACTTGATTGAAATCGCAAATGTTGACTTTAATAACGTTAACTGGATCTCAATTGCATTCGTATTCATTATCATCGCAATTAGTTTCAAGAGTATCTTCTTACCAATTCTATTAGTAGCTGCTATTGAATCAGCAATTATTATCAACATGGCAATTCCTTACTTTACAGGAACAACGCTTCCATTTATCGCAAGTATTGTCATTGGTACGATACAGTTAGGTGCGACAGTAGACTACGCTATTCTTATGACAACACGATTCAAAGAAGAATTAGAGAATGGTAATAATAAATTTGAAGCTGCTAAGATTGCGGTATATCAATGTTCACAATCTATCTTGACTTCAGGATTAACATTCTTTGGAGCTACAGTAGGTGTATCCTTGATATCTCAGATGGAATTATTACAAAGTATTTGTTTATTGATTGCTCGTGGTGCAATTATCTCCATGATCGTCATTATCTTTGTATTACCATGTTTCTTGATTCTATGTGAACCATTGATTCGTCATACAACACTTGGTTGGCCAAAGCCACAAAAGGAAGGAGAGTAAATATATGACAACAACAAAAAAGATTACTTCTGCTTTATTAGCAACTTTACTTGTTGCAGGTTATTCATTACCTGTATATGCAGAAGGTGATGATACAACTACTGATACTGAATCTTCAGCATCAGTAACAAAAGATGAAAGTGTATATACAGTACTGAATTCTGATGGTTCTATTAAGAGCATCACAGTATCTGATACATTACATTCTGATTCTGGTTTCTCAAATTATGATGATGCATCTGATCTAACAGATGTCGAAAACTTAAAGAGTACTGATGCAGTTACTTCTTCAAGTGATGGATATACTTGGACAAGTGATTCTACAGATATCTATTACCAAGGTTCTTCTACAAAGGAATTACCATTAGATGTCAAGATCACTTATACATTAAATGATAAAGAATATTCTGCTTCTGATATCGTTGGTAAATCAGGACATGTAAAGATCAAGATCTCTGTTACTAACTCTAGTAAGCAGACATATACAGTAGGTGATAAGTCCTATGAATTAGTAACTCCATTCATTACTGGTATCGGTGGTATGTTAGATGAAGATAATTTCTCTAATGTAGAAGTTAACCATGGTACTGTTACTTCTGATTCTTCACATTCTATCGTTGGTGGAGTTATGATTCCTGGTTTGAAGGATGGATTAGAATCTGTATTAGATGGTGAAACAATGAGTCAGATTTCTGATTACTTATTTGATGACATCACAATTGAAGCTGATACAACAAACTTTGAATCACCAACATTGATGATTGCTGCAGCTACTTCTGCAGATGAGTTAGAAACAGATTTTGAAGATACAGACTTCACAACTATCTTTGATCAATTAGATGAATTGAAGGAAGCAACAAATAAGTTGATTTCTGGTGCATCTACATTATCAGATGGAGCTGATACATTAGCTAGTGGTGCTAGTCAATTGAATGATGGTGCTAGTTCACTATTAAGTGGTGTTGATACATTAAAGAGTGGAACACAATCTCTAACAGATGGTGCAAGTACAGCAACAAGTGGTGCTTCCGCATTAACTTCTGGACTTGGAACATTAGTAAGTAACAATGAAACTTTAGTAAGTGGTGCTAATCAGATTGCTGATGCTATCCTTTCTACAGCAAATACACAATTAGCAGCTAACGAAACAATCAAGAATGATCCTAACTATGCTGAACTTACTTGGAGTAACTATGCTGATCAATTAGCTTATTATGCTGGTATCACTGATACGATGCGTCAAGCTGCATTTGATCAAATCAAAACAAAGTTGACTGATAAGGGTGTTACATTATCTGATGAAGAAATAAATATGGTTCTTTATATGGCAGCTAAGGATCAGGCTACGGATTTAGAAGCTTATTTAACAAATAACCAAGATAAGCTCACAACTGCTAAAAAGGTTGAAACAGCTCAAACTGATGCTGCATTGATTTCCAGTGGAAATTTCTCAAAGGTAGATAGAGCTTTGACTCTAGCTACTTATGAAGGAGCTATTGGTTCAATTCAAAAATCAGTTAAAGCATCTGCTAGTGTTGATTTAACAACAAGACAAGCAGAACAAGCATTAAAGCTTGTTAAAGGTGATACTTCTAAGATTGATTCAAGCATCATTGGTCAAGCTATGCAAGTAACAGATACTGATGCATTAGGCGTAGATAATGAAAATATTTCTCCAATTGTTGCAGGTATGAGAAATGCTACAGGTGATGCAAATGTATATGCTTCATTAAGTGCTTCTTTAAAGAATGCTATGCCATCTTTAGATGATACTAAAATTGCGGTATTAGTTACTGAAGGTAGTGAACAACATGCTGATCAGACATCTATTACTAATATGATTTCTGCAGTTCAAGCTGATGTATCTGTAGCTACAGCTATCTCTAGTTATAAGACAGCTTCTCAAACAGATGAAGGTAAACAAACAATTAAAGGTTATTTGAATGCTTTGGTTACTACAACTAGTGGTGATGATATCGAAACAATCAAGTCATTAAGCACACAATTACAATCTGTTGCTACATTTAGACAAGGTGTCAAAGATTATACAGATGGTGTAGCTTCTGCTTATGAAGGTTCTAAAACATTACTTGCTGGTCTAGAACAGTTAACAAGTGGTTCTCAACAGTTGAATGATGGTGCTGCTCAGTTATCACAAGGTGCATCTACATTGAAGGATGGTACACAATCTCTTACAGATGGTGCTAACCAATTATCAGAAGGTGCTAAGACACTCTATGATGGTCTAGTTCAATACAACGATGAAGCTATTTCTAAGTTAACAGAAAATTCACGTATCTCTACATTAGAAGATGCAGCTGATCTATTAACTGCTGTTAAGGAACAAGGTAGTTCTTATAACAACTATTCTGGTATCTCTGAAGGTACAGATGGTTCTGTTAAGTTCGTATACAAAGTAGAAGGTGCTAAGGCTACTACTTCAACGACAACTGAAGAAGATACGACAGAAACAAAGACAAGTTTCTGGCAGAAGATCGTTAATCTATTTGAT
>CAVCCE010000109.1:0-5817 GCA_963600555.1 Duodenibacillus sp. | reverse complement strand
ATCATTTTTCAGGAACTAACATTAATAAGAAACCAATAACTAATAATACGGATGAAATCCATATTGTTTTCATTCCAAATACTGGAATGAGAGAATAGCCTAAAGTTGCGCCAAGAGCAAAAATAATAATAATGACAAAGTAATGAATCGCTTTAACAAGTGATTCTTTCTTTTTTGTTCTAAACCAATGAGATAGAGCAGATACACCAGATCTCATATTACCTATACACATCGTACTAGCATATGGGTAACCATGCATAGAACGAAATGCTTGTACCTGTAATGCACATGAGAAAGATACTAAGCTATTAGAAATAGAATTGTATTCTTCACTAAAGAAACCAGATATAAACAACGAAATGATTTCTAATACAAGGATATATTGTCTCCAGTGTAATTTCTTTGCTTCCTTGAAATAACCTTGTATTTGTTCTGCAACAAAAACACCTACCGCAAATGATAGTAATGGAAATAAATAATGCAATGCATCTGAATATAATCCATCTGATAATTTAGATGCCATTAAAACAATATTACCAGTTTGTGCATTCGCAAATACATGATTTCTTGCGAAATAAGTATATGCATCTTGTAGACCACCGGAGAACGTAATGATCATAGCTAACACAAACGTTTCAGAAATTTGACTATATTTTTTCATACCGGAATATTATAGACCTGTTTTCATTAAAGAAAAGCATAAAGTGCCTTAAATACTGGACTTATGTGTTAAAATATAAATATGATAAAGAAGTTCTATTATAGTCTTGTGAGTATGAAATATGTTTATTTCATGTTTGGTATTCCACTGTTAATATTTACGGTGGCATTTATTGAGACAAGAAAGAAATTAGAAGTATTTCGTTATATCATGATGTTCTTAGCTGTGTTGTTAGGAATCGTTCTATTCTTTTACTATAGAGATAAGATGAAGATTTCTAAACAATTAAAGAATGTAGATGATATCAATAAATATGAACGTGGTGGAGTAGTAGATCGTTCATGGGTATTAGAGGATAGAGTTCTTTGTTGTAAAGATCTTACTGTTTGTGAAGTTATATCAAAAGATGTTGATGAAGTAAGTGTAGAAATGGATACTAGAGGAAAGACGATCCTACATTTACATGTAAAAGATCAGCTTGTGGATATGAGTGCTTTATCAAAAGAAGAAGCAGAAAGATTTGTTGCGTATTTGAAGAGAAAGAATCCTAATGTGATTCTAAATGGTGTAGAACCGAAAGGAAACGGAACCCTAAAAGAATTGGGAGCAGGGATCCAGGTGTGAAAAATGGAAAGAAGTCACAGCGAATTAATTAAAGCATTGATCCAAAAGTTTATACAAGTGACTTTGGATGATGGTACAGTACATGCAGGATATATTGGTAATCCAGATGATTTTAAGGGTGAAACAATGCCTGCACAAATGGTTTTGATCAATGGTTTGATGAGAGATACTGTTGATATTGCTAGAATCGTTGATGTTGAATTTCCTAAGAGGGAAGATACAACAAAGATTCCTATTGTTGGTTTTGATGACTAGTGAATGAAATAAATCATTCACTTTTTTATTTTGTATTATAGCGTTACAATAGTTCCTGCAAAAGAGGAATTTATGACATTTAAGGAACAAAAAAGAAAACAGTTTTTAAGACCTATCGTTGTTGTTATTGCGGCAATTATTATGTCTTTGAATATTAAGATCATGGTTAGAAATGCTGGATTATATCCAGGTGGTGCGAATGGTCTAACGATATTGACACAGGCTATATTCAGACAATTTTTTAATGTGGAAGTACCATATACATTTATTAATATCATATGGAATGCAATACCTGTATATATTGGTTTTAAATATATTGGTAAGAAGTTTACGATCTTTTCAGTTATTATGATCTTATTAAACAGTGTACTTGTTGATATGATTCCACAATATACATTAACTTCAGATATCTTATTGATTAGTGTATTTGGGGGTATGTTAAATGGACTAGCAATTGCGTTATGCTTGAAAGTAGATGCTACAACAGGTGGAACTGATTTTATTTCTATCTTTTTATCAGAACATTATGGAGTAGATGGTTTTAATTTTACATTAGGATTAAATGCAATCATTTTAGTTACTGCAGGTATCTTGTTTGGTTGGGACAAAGCTTTATATTCTATTATTTTTCAATACGTTTCTACACAAACGATTCATTTATTGTATAGAAGTTATTCACAAGTTACATTACTCGTTATCACAAACAAAGTTACAGAGATATCAGAAATGATATATGCAACAACACAACATGGTGCTACGATACTTCAAGGTGAAGGATCATATCATAATGATGAAAGACAGATGTTATATTCTGTTATCCATGAAAACAGTGAAAAATCTATTATCGCAAATATATTAGCGATAGATCCAAATGCATTTATTAACTGTATTCGTACAAAAGAAATAAAAGGTAATTTTAAACAAATGCCAAAAGACTGAAGTGGTTACAGGACTACTTCTTTTTTGTTTGTTGTGAAAAAAACTGTTTTGCATTATACTGTGTGTTGTGAAGTATATAGGCAACGAAAATGAAAACTACATTAAATTGTTTTAATAAACTAAAGAAATATTATGTAATAGTAATCTTACTTTCTGTTATAGGAAGTGTTTTGACATTGTTATCTACTAACGCAATGAGTTCATTAACTACTTTTATAACGGAATATGGATTAGATGGAATATCTTCCTGTATATATCCAGTATTATTGTTTTTCTTATTATATAAGTTTTGTGACAATGTTCTATTTAAACAGATGAAAAGTAAGATTCAACAATATCTAAATAAAGAGATATATTTAAAATTAAGTAAGACAATTAATATAAGTGATATAGAAAGAATGGATGGATATGAAAAAGGTGATCTATATTCTTTGATACAATCTGATACAGATAGTAGTATTACTTTCTTATCAGATACAATAATAGATATCATTTATCAATTGATACGTATCGTTTTAGTATTGATTTATATTAGTGTGTTAAATATTACTCTTTCTTTTGTGTATATTCTTATGACATTGATTTCTATCTTCATTCAGAAGAAATTTTCTATTGTAGTGACTTTATCAAATAAACAGACGAAAGAAAAAGAAATAGAAATGAATACAATACTACAAAATGTATTAGATAACAGAATCATCATTAAAACAAATCAAGCATATGAATTTGAAAAAGAATTATATCAACCAAAGGTAAAAGAATATACGGATGCTTATGTAAATACAGAATCTAAAGCATTACCTTTTAGAATGATAGGTATCTTTCTTGGTTTATTACCAATTTTAAGTTTATGTGTTGTGGGTATCTATATGATTCCTAGAGGATATGTAACGTTAGGAGTATTTCTATCGGTTGAATATATTTGTAACTACGTTGTTTATGATCAATTGCATTTTTCAGACTTTATTACAGAAAGTGCGAAATCCATTGTATGTGTAAATAGAATCGTAGATTTTATTTTAAAGAATGATGAGATAGAAGAAAAGACAGGAAAAGATATTTGTTTGAGGAATGTTTCCTATCATTATCCTAATAATGATACTGATGTATTAAAGAACATAACATTAAATATTCCATATGGTAGTAAAGTAGCTATTGTTGGAAAGAGTGGAAGTGGCAAGTCAACATTATTGAAGATGATTGCTGGGAATATTCATCCTAGTAGTGGAGAATGTATTCTTCCAAACATTACATTTATAGAACAATTCCCATTCTTGTTTACTGATACGATACGTAACAATGTAACATGTTGGAGAGAAGTAAATGAGAAAGAATATGAAGATGCTTTAGATGGGTGTAGAGTAAATGAGTTCTTGACAGATGAGAAAGATCAATTCGTTTTAAGAAAGAATGCATCAAATCTAAGTGGTGGTCAGAAACAAAGAATTGCGTTATGTAGAGCTATATTAAATCATGAACATGTAATGTTATTTGATGAATCTTTTTCTGGTTTAGACAGTGCTACAGCGTTAGATGTTTTGAAATATACATTAAAAAGTTGTAAAGAAGAAACAATGATATTTTCTATTCATCAGATGGAATTATTACCAATGATGGATCGTATCCTTGTTGTGAATGAAGGAAACATTGTATTTGATGGAAGTTATCAAGAATATGAGGTGTGTTATGGAAAAGAATAATTGGAATATATTTAAACGTACACAAGCATATTTGAAACCATTTATCCTTCCTTATTTATTCTTTGTTGTGATATCTGGTGCTGGACAATTTTTAACGTTTTCATCGGTTGGTGTTTTCTTAAAAGAAATCTTATTGATAGTTAATGGTACAGAAGAAAGTTTTACATTCAAAGATGGTTTGTTGTATTTGTTAGCTACGTTTTTATTCACTTGTATGATGGGGTTAGGGATCTACAACATCAAAAAGATTGAACAAAAAGTTAAAGTTCAAATGCGTGATGAAATGATGAATTCTTACATGCATGCAGATGAAAAGATGGTAGAAAATATCACAACAAAAGATATCATGAATCGTATGTCTATGGATCTAACAAAGATGGCAGATCTTGTTGGTTGGATCATGGCGGGTAGTATCTATATGCCTGTCATATCTGGAATCTGTTCGGTAATATATCTCTACTTTATTGATTATAGAATAGCGTTGTTGTGTTTATTATTAGCTATTATTCAATATTTCTTATTAAGATTATTTCCTAAAAGGAGAGCTAAGGAAGTATCGGATATTACAGGTGGAACTGATGGTGTTATTCAGTTTGTGAATGAAGAAGTAGATGGAATACATGAAATACATTCATTTCATTTAAATGATTCGTTTCTTAATCGTTTAAATCTAAAAGTAATATCTTTGAATAAACATATTCATTGTTATAACACATTGAATTCAACTCGATTATTTATATCAGGCTTTTATATTCAATGTATTTGTGAAGTGATATTGTTAGTAGTTGGAGCCTATTTGGCATCTATAAAAATAATCCTATTTGCGAATATTATGATTGCGATACAGTTATCTGATCAAATCGAACAAATGATCGTAGCGTTTGCCTCATTTAAGATATTTGTTGATGAATATTCAGTATATGAAAAAAGAGTATATGAAATCATTGATTTAAAGAAACAAGAATCAAACTATATTAATAATGAAGATTCTTACTTATCATTTAACCATGTATGTTTTTCATATAATGATATTGAAGTACTACATGATATTTCTTTTGATATAGAAAAGAATAGGAAAATAGCAATCGTTGGTGAAAGTGGTAGTGGAAAATCAACGATCATTAAGCTGTTATTAAATCTATATAAACCAGATAAGGGTAGTGTAAATAAGAAAAACGATATAACGATATCCTACATGCCTCAAACTACAACTATGTTTCTAACAAAAGTATCAAATAATATTTCATTAAATTCATGTCCTGATATAGATAGAGTGAAACAAGCAACTATTGAAGCAGGTGCTGATGAATTTATTGGCTTGAAAGAAGATGGTTATGAATACGTATTTAGTGATGAGGGGTATTCTGGCGGAGAAAGAGAAAGAATCTCTCTAGCTAGAACACTTTATAAAGATTCAGATATTTTAGTGTTTGATGAACCAACATCTGCATTAGATGAAAAGACTGAAAAACAAATCAAACAAACAATAGAAGATATTCACGATAAGACAGTTGTAGTTATTACACATCGTTTATCTTTTGTTGAAGATTTTGATGAAATCATTGTTATTGATAAAGGAAATATAAAAGAAATGGGAACACATAAAGAGTTAATGAAACATAAAGATCATTACTATGA
>CAVCCE010000108.1:0-5832 GCA_963600555.1 Duodenibacillus sp. | reverse complement strand
GAAACAAGAATCCCACTACTTTAGTGGTGGGAGTGTCAAGATGATCTAGCGATACAAAGAGGCTTAAGAATGTTGTATCATCATCGCAAGATCACAAAACAATTGTTTGAAAAGTATAGAAGAAGATTCTCTCCATATTGTAGTATCGCAAGTATCTATTTATGGGAGGTTTCAAAAATGAATTTGAAAGATCCAGGAATGAAAAAGTGATTTACTCGGAAAAAGTGTAGTGTTATGCTGGAAAATACGCCGAAAAAGTGTGAGTTTATATATAAAACTGCGCGGAAAAAATGTAATTTAAAGGTAATTATATGTTTATTTCATATTATGAATCTCCACTAGGGAGAATGTTATTAGGGAGTGCAGAGAAAGAGCTCTGTGGTGTTTGGTTTGAAAATCAAAAGTATTATCCAGATACATCAAAAGATATATTAGAGGATACAGAAGTGATCAAACAAACAAAACAATGGTTAGATATTTATTTCTCTGGTAGTGAACCTTCCTTTATGCCTTCTATGTTAATAGAAGGAACATCTTTTCAAAAAGAAGTATGGGAAATCTTAATGACGATACCATATGGTTCTAGGATGACTTATGGAGATATTTCTAAGATTCTTGCTAAGAAAAGAGGAATTGCTAGAATGTCTTCTCAAGCAGTAGGTAGTGCTGTAGGCCATAATCGTTTTACGATATTGATTCCATGTCATAGAGTTGTTGGAAGTGATGGGAGTCTAGTGGGTTATGCTGGAGGAATAGAAAGAAAAAAGAAACTATTAGAGATGGAACAATAATAGTTTCTTTATCTATAATGGCAATTTGGTTTTCTTGTATGTTTCTTTAATGGTTTCAATAAAGTTGTTTAATGACCATCTTGTATCGTTAGTATGTGTGATGATGGAATAGTTAAAAGATTCTTTACAATCAAAAGGAATCCAAGTAAATGCTCCGGTATGATCATTTAAAGAACCTGGGGAAATTACGATAGCTTTATTAGAAGCTATATAAGTTAATGTTGTATCATGATTTTCTGAATTGAAATATTTACAACCTGTATGAGAGATAACTCTTTGTTGGATCTTTCTTAACATCTTTCCTGAACCACCATTCACAAGTAATGTTCTATCTTTAAGATCATCTTCATGGATGATCTTTTTAGATGCATATGGGTCATTGTTATTACAAACGAAATAGTAATGACAACGATAGATAGGCGTGATGTTGATATCAGGAATATGACGTACATCATCTTCGTTGATAAATAAGATATCTACATCACCTTTCATAAATAAATCGATTCCATGATAAAGATCAAAGATAGGTGTAACTGTAATTGTTGGGTATTTCTTATTGAAAGCTTTGATTGCTTCAGGGAGTAGGATCAATGTACTTCTAGTAGGCATACAAATTCGAATATTCTCGGAATATGTTGAAGAAAAGTTCTGTCCCATTTCAATTGCGTTTTTTAATTGAAATCGTATTTCTTTTAAAGTGATAACGAATTGTTCACCTGCAGGTGTTAAGGTTACACCTTTTCCATTACGATTGAAGATAGGGAAACCAATTTCATTCTCAACTAGTTTGATTTGATAAGAAAGCGTAGGTTGAGATATGAATAAATTTTCTGCAGCTTTATTGAAATTTTGCGTTTCTATGATTTGTAAGATATAGTCGATTTGTTTTGTATTCATATTTAAATTTTAAATCGATTATTAAATAATACAATCAAAAAATTAAATGAATAAATATATACTATGTTCAGGAGGGACATATGAAAAGATTAGTTATTTATTTTTCAAGAAAAGGAAACAATTATGTAAGTGGTTCTATCACAAATCTAAAGGAAGGAAATGTAGAAAAGATCGTACAGATGATTCAAACTTGTACTGATACAGATGTATTTGAAGTGGTACGCAAAGAACCATATCCAATAGATTATCGTGAATGTGTCAATGAATCAGGAAGAGAATTGAAAGAGGACGCAAGGCCAGAGTTAGTAAATTATCTAGATGATATTTCAGAGTATGACATGATCTATGTCGTAGGACCATGTTGGTGTGGGAATTATCCAATGCCATTAGCTTCACAATTGGAAAAGCTTGATTTTAATGGAAAGAAAGTACGTTATATCATAAGCCATGAAGGTAGTGGCCTAGCTAGAAGTAAAGAGAATATCACTTCTTGGTGTAAGAATGCCATCGTATTAGATGGATTAGGTGTAAAAGGGTGCGATATCACAGAAGATGAATTAACAGGATGGATTGATAAAGAGGAAATGTAATGGAATACGTTAGATTAGGCAATAGCGGATTAAAGGTATCTAGAGTTTGTTTAGGAACAATGGGATTTGGTACACCAGGCAAGTTATTTCCTTGGTGTGTAGGATATGAAACAAGTGAACAGATAATTAAAGAATGTTTAGACAATGGTATCAATTTCTTTGATACAGCGAATGTTTATACAGATGGTGAATCTGAAGAATTCTTAGGTAAGGCATTAAAGAAGTATGCGAAAAGAGAAGAAGTAGTCATTGCGACAAAGTGTGGCATCAATATGGATAAGAATGCTAAACCGAATACAAAAGGATTATCTAGAAAACTTATTTTTGATGAAGTGGAGAAGTCATTAAAGAGATTACAAACAGACTACATTGATCTTTATATCATTCATCATCCAGATATGGATACACCAGTAGAAGAAACGATGCAGGCTTTAGACGATCTAGTAAGAATGGGAAAGATTCGTTATATTGGAGCGTCCAATATGCGAGCATGGCAGTTTGCGAAGTACCAATATACTGCTGAAAAACATGGTTGGACAAAGTTCATCTCACTTCAAAACACACATAATATTTTTCAAAGAGAGGATGAAAGAGAAGTATTTCCTATGTTAGAAGATATGGGTGTATCTTTAACTGCTTATAAGATCTTATCTGGTGGTAGATTATCTAGAAATGAATCTGAACAGACAACACGTTCCGCAACACAGAAATTGAATGACAAAGAAATTGAAATGAATGAACGTATTGAAAAAGTTGCTGAAAAGCACAATTGTTCAAAGGCGGATGTATTGATTGCGTGGGAACTCAGCATGAAACCAATTGATGTCGTACTTGTTGGAACTACAAAGCCTGGACGTATCACAGATACAGTGAAAGCGTTAGATGTTCAGCTAGATGAAGAAGATAAACAAATCTTAGAAGCATAATCTTTTCTTTCAATCTTTTGAGAATGCTGTAAAATATCCTGTATGGAAATTACAGTAGAACAACTTAAACAACTAGAAAAAGATTCATATATCTTAGTGGATATTCGTGATGAAGAAAAAGTTATGAAGAATCCTATTGAAGGTAGTATCGCATTATCTGAACAACAAGTTTATCAAACAAATTTTGATCAAACGAAAAAGATCATTGTTATTTGTGATAGAGGGAAACTTAGTATTCCTTCTGTCTTGGATCTAAGAGAAAGAGGATATGATGCGTATAGCTTGCATGGTGGATATGTATCGATCGTCATGGATAAGATGAAGGAAAATCGTTCTAAGGAAGTAGCCACAAAGGCAGAACGTAGTATCATCAAAACATATCGTAAACAGATCTGGTCAAAATTCACAAAGGCAGTTCGTGATTATGAACTTGTGAAAGAAGGCGATAAGATTGCGGTATGTATCTCTGGTGGAAAAGATTCTATGTTGATGGCTAAGTGTTTCCAAGAACTACATAAGTATTCTGATATTCATTTTGATGTGAAGTATATCGTTATGGATCCTGGATATTCGAGTGAGAATCGACAGATCATTGAAGAAAATGCTAGGAAATTGAATATTCCTGTAGAAATCTTTGAAACGGATATCTTTGAGAACGTATTCCATATAGACAAGAATCCTTGTTATATCTGTGCAAGAATGCGTAGAGGTCATCTCTACAATTATGCTAAGAATATTGGATGTAATAAGATAGCTTTAGGTCATCATTATGATGATGTCATTGAAACGATATTGATGTCTATGTTATATGGTGCACAAGTACAAACAATGATGCCTAAATTACATTCCAATCATTTTGAAGGGATGGAAGTCATTCGTCCTTTGTATTTGATTCATGAAGATGATATTAAAGCTTGGGCAAAGTTTAATGATCTATACTTCATCCAATGTGCATGTAAGTTTACAGACACATGTTCTTCCGAAGCTTGTTTGACAAGACCTCGTTCAAAGAGGGTGGAAGTAAAGAATTTGATTCGTGAATTAAAAAAGACAAATCCATATGTTGAACAAAATATCTTCAAAAGTGTAGAGAATGTAAGCTTAAAAACAATCATTGCTTATAAAGATGATAAAGAAAAACATCACTTTTTAGATCATTATGATGAAAAGAAATGAAACAAATCAATTTGGTTTGTTTCTTTTTTTACATATTTTAAATGATTGATAGAAAGAAAGATATCTTTCGGTGGTATGATACCAACATTACAACTAGGGGGAATTCTTATGAATCTAGAAGAAATGAAAAGAAAATATGCATATACATTAGCGAAGGTTGGTTTAAACGTTCAACAAGGTCAAACAGTACTTGTAGAAGCTGCTATTGAAGGCGCTAGTTTTACACCAATCTTTAGTGAAGAGTGTTATAAGCTTGGTGCTAGTAATGTCGTTGTACATTATTTAGATGAACCAAATCTAAAGATTGCCTCAATGTATCGAAAGAAAGAAGATGTTGAGAAAGTGGAAGATTGGGAAGAACTTCAAAATCAAAAATATCTTGATGAAGGTGCGTGTTATGTAAGACTAGAGGGAGTGAATCCAAAATTGATGGAGGATCTTTCGGAAGATAAAGCCAATGCGATATTCGCACATGTGGATGCAGTGAGAAATATCATGCGTAAGGCAAGTAGAGTGAAACATTGTCAATGGTTGATTGCGATGATTCCTACACAAGAGTGGGCAGATTATATCATGGCTGATATTCCAGAAGAAACGCGTTTAGAAGAATTGTGGAAGCTATTGTTTAAACTTTGTTACATCAATGAAGAAAATGATGTTGTAGAAACTTGGAAAGAAAAACAACAAAAGAACCATGAACGTGGCAAGAAGATTGATAGTTATCATTTCACAAAGTTTCACTATACAGCTAGTAATGGAACAGACCTTGTTGTTGAATTGACACCCGATTCTAAGTTCTCCCATGATGATCTTGATCAGAAACATGAAGGTATCATGTTTACACCAAATATTCCTACAGAAGAAATTTGTACGACACCAGAAAAGTTTGGAACAAATGGAGTTGTTTATGCTTCTAGACCTTTAGTATTAGGAGGGAAAAGTGTAGAGAATTTTGGATTTAGATTTGAAAATGGAAAAGTTGTAGAAGTGTTAGCGAATGAAGGAAAAGAGATGTTAGAAGCATTGATTACAATGGATGAGAATGCATGTTATTTAGGGGAATGTGCTCTTGTTGAATATCATTCACCAATCTCAATGAGTAAAAGAGTGTTCTATACAACATTGATTGATGAGAATGCTTCTTGTCATTTAGCACTTGGTAGAGGATTAAATGGACAACAACCTAGTGATCCAAAGTATACATTCAATGATTCAAAGATTCATATCGACTTTATGATTGGTACATCAGATATGCATATCGTTGGAACTACAGCTGATGGTAAAGAAGTAGTGATCTTTGATCAAGGTGATTTCGCAATCTAAGATGCAAACAAGAATAGAAGCTTTATATAAATTATCGAAATCTAAATTTCGTTCTTCTTTTCATCTAAAAGAAAAAGATAAGAAGTATGTACAAGAAAAAGGAATGGATGTCATTCGACAACATACATG
>CAVCCE010000107.1:0-5840 GCA_963600555.1 Duodenibacillus sp. | reverse complement strand
ACATTATCTGTCAATGCTTTTTTCTGCATTTCTGTTTGTAAGCGGTTTTACATTGTTTGATAAAAAACTGTCATTATTTGATATGACAGTTTGAAATATTTCTTGGTTATCGAATCGTTATTGTATCTTGATAGGAAATATCAAAATAATTGCATATTTCTTTTTTTGCATTTTCTACTTTATTATCATCTATTTTCATACTCGAATAACTATATACTTTTTCTTTTATTTCTAATTCTTTAGAAATTTTATATTCTTTTTTTACTCCATAGAAAATCACTTCTTTATTATTTTCCATAACTGAACAAATTTCCTCTTTTATAAGTGGATCATCAACGATCACTTCACAGCATCCCATCTGCGCATATCTTCCACCATCTGTTAAGAAACCATTTCCATACTGATAATTATGAGAATGTACATAGGAGTAATTCCTATTACTCACAATAAAAACAACATATCCTTGTCGTCTATATTCATTGATATCTTTTAAAGTAATCTTTGAATGTGTATCTAGATGTATAAAAACAATATTCATACATTCATTATAAAAGAAAGAAGAATTACTCTTCAAATGTAATTCTTCCGTCTTCCATAGATTTGATTTTCGCTAAAGATTCAACTTGATAGCCTCGTTCTCTCAATTCTTTCCCACCAGCTTGATAAGTCTTTTCGATACAAATTCCAATACCACCTACTGTTGCACCAGATTGTTGAACGATATCTAATAAACCATTGATTGCTTGACCATTGGCTAAGAAATCATCTACTATCAAAAATTTATCGTTTGGTTGAATATACTTCTTTGAAACTGTTATCGAATATTCTTGATTATGCGTATAGGAATAAACTTTGGAAGTATAAACATCATTTCCTAAGTTTGTAGATTTGGACTTCTTCGCAAACAATACAGGAACATCAAAAGCCAATGCTGTAAATGCAGCAATTGCGATACCACTAGCTTCAATCGTTAAGATCTTTGTGATACCTTCCTCTTTAAATTTTTTATAAAACTCTTGTCCTAGATCTTGTAATAAATGGATATCAATTTGATGATTTAAGAAACTATCTACTTTCAAGATATTTCCTTCTAAAATATCTCCATCTTGTTGAATACGTTCAATTAGTTCTTTCATTCCTTCACTCCATATAAAGAACCATACTTCTGAATCAAATAATCTGTATAGTTATTTACATCAAAAGAACTACCTGTTGCCTTCTTCATGATTTCATCTGCTTCATACATACAACCATATTGATGAATATGTTCTTTCAACCAACCAATTACTTGATCATAATGATTATTTCTTAATAGATCATCTACATCGATTTCTTCTCTCATCTTCTTAACAAATTGAGCAGCAAAGGCAGAACCTAATGCATATGTAGGAAAATATCCAAATTCTCCCATAGACCAATGAACATCTTGAAGGATACCTTCTGAAGCATTTTCTGGACGAATTCCTAAGTATTCTTCATACTTATCAGCCCATGTCTTATCTAATCCTTCTACACTAATTGATCCATCAAATAAACCTTTTTCAATTTCGTAACGAATCAAGATATGCATAGGATACGTCAATTCATCTGCTTCTGTACGAACCAAAGATGGTCTAGAAACATTAACAGCTTTGATAAAGGTATCTAGATCAATTCCTTCAAATTGTTTAGGAAACTGTTTCTGAAGATAAGGATAATTGTATTCCCAGAAAGCTTTTGTTCTTCCTAAATAATTTTCACATAATCTACTTTGTGATTCATGCATTCCACTAGAAATACCTTCTGAAAGAATCATTCCATCATATTTAGGATCTACATCATGTTCATAATATGCATGTCCTACCTCATGAATCGTAGAAAACAAAGCAGACATAACATTATCTTCTAGATACTTTGTTGTAGTACGACAATCATTTTCACATGTCCAAGAAGTAAAAGGATGTTCTGTTTCATTTTGATAACCCCACTCTGAATCAAAATGAAGATACTCTAACATATGATCCATGAACTTCTTTTGATCTTCGATTGGAAAATCTTGAAATAAGAAAGAATCATCAATTTGTGGAGCTTCAGTAATCTTATGTATAAATGGAACTAACTTTTCTTTTAATGCATTAAAGAATACATCATATTTTTCACAATTCATTCCCGGTTCAAAATCATCTAACATCTGATCATATAAAGCTACTTCACTATTTCTGTAACCATAAACTTTCTTTTTTGTTTCTATGATTTGTTTCAAATATGGCTCAAAGATAGAATAATCATTTTTTGTCTTAGCTTCTAACCATTTTGTATAAGAAGTATTCTTTAATTGTTCTAAAGCTACGAATTCTTCCTTTGGAATACAAACAGTTTTTAATATATCCTTATAATACAAAGATGCTGCACGTCTAAGATATGCTTCTTCACTTTCATCATCCCTGATTTCTTTTAAGATTGATAACATCTTTTCATCTGTTTCAATAGAAAAAAGTTCTCCTGCTAGAAATGCACTCCTTTCATCACGATATGCATTTCCTCCACTAGGTGCTACTGTTTGTTTATCAATATCAATAATGGATAAAGCCATCGTATATGCAGATTTCTTAAAGATCCAATCTTGAAATGCCTGATTACGTTCTTCTTTGATCATGCTTCTTTCCAAACCCTCTCAGCAATCTTCTTAATAAGAGCTAATTTTGCCCATTGTTGTTCTTCTGTTAATTTATTTCCTTCTTCTGTAGAAGCAAATCCACATTGTGGAGAAAGACATAGATTTTCTAATGGATGGTAAAGTGCAGCTTGGTGAATTCTACGAATGATAGCATCCTCATCTTCTAATTCACCAGACTTACTAGTAATAAGACCTAAAACTACCTTTTTATTATCAGGAACATATTTCAATGGTTCAAAACCACCTGCACGCTCACTATCGTATTCCAAATAGAAAGCATCTACATCTTCTTTTGCGAATAAGTATGGTGCCACTGGATCATATGGTCCTACATTAGCGTATGTAGAATGGAAATTACCACGACATACATGCGTATTGATGACCATATCTTCTTTCTTATAAGCTAATGCTGCATTATTTAAGGCAACACCTTCTTCACAAATCAACTTTAGCTTTTCTTCTGTCAATCCAAAACCAGCCCACATATTAGGATCAGCATATAAAGTCCATGTACAATCATCAAATTGAAGATTTCTACATCCAGCATCATATAACTCATTAATGACTTCACCATATGCTTTTACAATGTCTTTCTTCAATTCTTCTCTATCTGGATAGATAGCTTGATTTTCTTCTTGAAATTCAGGTAATGATAATTGTGCTAATAATTGTGTTGGTGCAGGAATCGTTTGTTTTACGCAGATTCCTTCTTCTTCAAATTGTTTAACAAACTTATAATCTTCAACAAATGGATGATTTGTTCCTGAAATCTTTCCAACGATCTTAGCACTTTGTGCCTTTGTTGTTTCTCCATGGAAATGAAGACCATCTTTTGTTGTAACCTTTTCAATTCCATTCAATCCCCAGAAGAAATCCATATGCCACCAAGTTCTTCTGAATTCTCCATCTGTAATAAAATGATAACCAGCCTGTTTTTGTTTAGAAACTAAATCTGTAATACATGCATCTTCTACTGCTTTTAATTCTGATGCATCGATTTCTCCTTTTTCAAATTTATCTCTAGCTTCTTTTAATTCTGTTGGTCTTAAAAAACTACCAACATAATCATAACGATATGGTGCGTGTAACATTTCTATATTCCTCCTAATGTAATGCATTTATGATATCAGTAATAATAGTGTTTTTCATCATTATTTTGAAAGAATACAATCTTTCTTGAATGTCAAAATGTAAGAAACTTTTCATTGCAGATTGATTTTCTTTTCATTAAAATAATGTAGCTTTAATAAGGAAGGAGAACGCATGAGAGTTGGTTTAGATATTGGTTCTACAACAATTAAATGTGTTGTTATTGATGATAACGATGAAATCATTTATTCATCCTATGATAGACACTACAGTCATATCATTGAAAAAGGAAAAGAACTTTTAAATAAAGTAAACGATGAAATTCTTCATGGTGAAAAGGCAATCCTAGCAATCAGTGGTAGTGCAGGAATGGGATTAAGCGAATCCTGTGGAGTACCTTTTGTACAAGAAGTCTATGCAGAAAGAGTTGCCGCAACAAGAAAATCACCTAACACAGATGTTATTATTGAACTTGGTGGTGAAGATGCAAAGATCCTTTTCTTAACAAATGGTGTCGAAGTTAGAATGAATGGTTCTTGTGCCGGTGGCACAGGTGCTTTTATAGACCAAATGGCAACTTTGTTGAAGTTGACTGCAGATGAAATGGATGTAGAAGCTCTAAAGGCAGAAAAGACTTATACGATTGCTTCTAGATGTGGAGTATTCGCTAAAAGTGATGTTCAGCCACTTATCAATCAAGGCGCTAAGGCAAGTGATATTGCTGCATCTATCTATCAAGCTGTTGTAAACCAAACGATTGCTGGACTCGCACAAGGTAGACCTATTAAAGGAAATGTCCTCTATTTAGGTGGTCCTTTGACTTTCTCTCAGTGTTTAAGAAATAGTTTCGATAAGACATTAGATGTAAAAGGAACATGTCCTGATAACTCTCTATTATATGTCGCAATTGGTGCAGCATATTATGCTGATCAAGAATTTGATATTGGTGAAGTCGCAAACTCTTTAGATAATTATTCTTCTAAGAACGATTTTGCCTCATTACCACCTCTATTCAAAGATAGAAATGAATATTGGGAGTTTAGAAACAGACACTCAAAAGCATCTGTAGAACGTATCCCTTTCACAGATGATGTAGGTCCTGTTCATATCGGCATCGATTCAGGTTCTACGACAATCAAGATTGCGGTCATTGATGATAAATCAAATTTATTATTTACAGATTATCGCTCTAACGATGGTCAACCTTTACCACTCGTCATTGAGACGTTATTAAAATTATACAAAGAACATCCAAACATGAAAGTTGCTTCATTAACTGCTACTGGCTATGGAGAAGAACTCATGAAGAATGCATTGCATTGTGATTTTGGATTAGTAGAGACAGTAGCACACTTTACTGCTGCCAAATATTTCAAGGAAGATGTTGATTTCATCATTGATATTGGTGGACAAGATATGAAATGCTTCAAGATTGAAGATGGAGCTATCTCTGATATCTTCTTAAATGAAGCATGTTCTTCAGGATGTGGATCATTCTTACAAACATTTGCACAAGCATTGGGCTACAAAGTAGAAGATTTCGCTAAACTCGCTTTATTCGCTGATAAGCCTGTCGATCTTGGTTCAAGATGTACTGTATTTATGAATTCATCCGTTAAACAAGCTCAAAAAGATGGAGCATCCATTGAATGCATTTCTGCCGGTCTAGCTATTTCTGTCGTTAAGAATGCTTTATATAAAGTCATTCGTGCTTCTTCTCCAGAACAACTTGGAAGAAATATCGTTGTACAAGGTGGTACGTTCTATAATGAAGCTGTATTACGTGCATTCGAAAAAGAAATGGGTGTTGAGGTCATTCGTCCAGATATCGCTGGGTTAATGGGAGCGTATGGTGCTGCCTTATACGGTAAATCTCATACAAAACAAGGTACCCTTTCTAATATGCTTTCAAAAGAAGAATTAGAAAACTTTACGATCAAAACACAATCTGTACAATGCCAAGGTTGTGGAAACCATTGTCAACTAACGATCAATACATTCTCAGATGGAAAGAAATTCATCTCTGGTAATCGATGTGAAAAACCAGTAACTGGTAAATCAAGTGATGATTCTTTAAATCTATATGCATATAAAC
>CAVCCE010000106.1:0-5876 GCA_963600555.1 Duodenibacillus sp. | reverse complement strand
TATTTGATCCATGTAGTACATGGATCTTTTCTTTATCTTAAAAAGTTAGTGTAAACTAATTGACTTTTTTGACTTTTCAAAGCATGATATTACATGTTGGAGGAAATGAATGATGAATTTA
Organism: Duodenibacillus sp.; assembly: GCA_963600555.1. Classification (GTDB taxonomy): domain Bacteria; phylum Bacillota_I; class Bacilli_A; order Erysipelotrichales; family Erysipelotrichaceae; genus Bulleidia. The sequence goes on along the minus strand of CAVCCE010000106.1, from coordinate 5,755 downwards.
ACTACATTTCTTGTTGTATTGGTCATTGGAATACTATTGGTATTAGATATTAAATATTTAAAAGTACATGGTTTAGAAGATTGTGATGGAAGTTGTGGTGATTGTCACGGTGGATGTGGAGACTCTTGTAAATTTTCAAATGATATCGCTAAAGCACAAAAATCTATTGCGAGAAAAAGAAAGATCAAAGAATTTTTTCATATTTCTTAGAAACATGAGTTAATTGACTCTTTTTTGCGAGTTTATCTTAGGCATATTTGTAATTTAAGAAACAAATATGCTTTTTTATATGTTTGCACAAAGATGACATATCAAGTTTACTTATAGGAAAAGAGGGAGACAAATATGTTAAACAGTTGTGTTATTGTAGGAAAAGTTTTAAAAGAAGCAGAATTTAAAGATGGAGAGTATCAACTCTTATTGGAATGCAATAGACCATATCGAATGGAAGAAGGAAATGTTAAAACTGATGTGTTTACGGTAATGATGTGGAAAGGTCTAGCAGAACAATGCAAAGATATGTGCAAACAAGGAGATGTACTTGCGGTAAGAGGAAGACTAGAAGGAAGAAGTATTAAAATTGGAGACATCGAAAATTATTTTTCTTGTATCATTGCTGAGAAGATTTCTTTTGTTTTAGTTCATGGAAAAACAAATGGAATAACATATTAATTGATACTTATGTACTAGACACCTTTTTCAAAGTTCGCTAGAATGAAACGTGCTAAGAAAGTAATGAATAAGAGTTTTTGTTCTTATTTGAGGGATTGTATATGGCATTTGATTCTTTAAGTGAAAGATTGAATAAAGCGATGCGTAATGTTGTAGGCAAAGGAAAGCTTACAGACGCAAATATGGAGGATATGTTGAAGGAAGTGAGACTTGCACTTCTTGAGGCAGATGTAAACTATAAGATCGTAAAAGGCTTTTTGGAAGATATTCGGGAAAAGGCTAGAGGAGAAGAAGTATTAAATTCAGTTGAACCAGGTCAACAATTGGTAAAGATCGTTCATGATCAAATCATTGATTTATTAGGTAGTGAAGATGCTTCTATCCAATATAAGGAAAACGGCATGACAGTTATCATGTTGGTTGGTTTACAAGGTACAGGTAAAACAACAAGCGTAGCTAAGATTGCTAAGATAGCAAAAGAAAAGAATTCACGTAAACCTATGATGATTGCAGCGGATGTCATTAGACCTGCTGCTATTGAACAGTTACAGACATTAGGAAAAGAAATTGATGTAGAAGTATTTACAAAAGGTGTAGAAACTAGTGCGTTAAAAACAGTTCAAGAAGGTATTGCCTATGCACAAGCAAATGGATACGATACAGTATTTATTGATACTGCTGGACGTTTGCATATCGATGAAGAATTGATGAAGGAATTACAAGATATCAACGCTTATGTAAGACCGGATGAAATTCTTTTGACAGTTGATGCTATGACAGGTCAAGATATCGTGAATGTTGCCAAGGCTTTTGCTGATGCTTTACCATTAACAGGTTTAGTTGTTACAAAGTTTGATGGTGACTCTAGAGGTGGTGGTGTTCTTTCTGTAAAGAAGATCACAGGGGTGCCAGTTAAGTTTGTTGGTGAAGGTGAAAAGCTTGATGATATGGGCGTATTCCATCCAGATCGTATGGCTGATCGAATCTTAGGAATGGGCGATGTCGTTACTCTTGTTGAAAGAGCACAAGAAAAGTTAGACATGGAAGAAAATGAGAAGATGGCTGAAAGAATGATGAATGGCCAATTCACAATGGATGACATGTTGAAACAATTTGAACAGATTCAAAAGCTTGGCCCACTAAGTGGAATCATGAAGATGATTCCTGGTATGAATCAATATGCTGGTATGTTAGATGAGACAAAGGCAAATGGTGCAATGGCTCATACGAAAGCTATCATTCAATCTATGACACCATATGAAAGAGCACATCCTGAAAAATTAAGAGGAACTATGAAAAAGAGAATTGCTGCTGGTTCTGGTACAAGAGTGGATGATGTGAATAAATTAATCAATCAATTTAACAAAATGAAAAAAGCTATGGATCAAGTTGGTATGATGCAAAGGAATGGCAATCTAAATGAAGAATCATTGGAAAAAATGATGAACAACGCGCAATCTCAGATGTCTCGTATGCAAAATAATCCATTTGGAAAAAGATTTAAATAAATTTATATAGTGTCAAGTAAAAAACCTTGACACTATATTATTCTTGTTATATATTATTACTCGTTGATTAGGAGGAAATAAAAATGGCAGTTAAATTACGTTTAAAGAGAATGGGTGCTAAGAAGGCTCCAAGATACCGTATCGTTGCAGCAGATTCCCGTTTTCCTAGAGACGGTCGTGATATTGAAACTATCGGCTGGATCAACCCAACTACAGATCCTGAAACTGTATTCGTAGATGCAGAAAAGGCTATGAAGTGGTTAAAGAACGGTGCTCAACCATCTGATACAGTTCGTAACATTCTTTCTCGTCAAGGAATTATGAAGCAATTCCATGATGAAAAGGTTGCTGGAAAGAAGAAGTAATTATGGCAAAGCTTGATCAGGTACTTCTTGATCTTGTTAGACCAATGGTTGAAGACAAGGAAAGTCTTGAAGTTAGAGAAATGCCATCCAATAACGAAAAGGAAATCGTTCTTTATGTTTATGCAAAGAATGATGATATTGCTCGTTTGATTGGTAGAAAAGGTAGCATGGCATCTGCATTAAGACAGGTCATGTCCGTTGCTTCTCATACTGACAATAAGAAAGTCAGCATTAAGTTTGAACAAATTTAAGAAAGATGGGAAACCATCTTTTCTTTTCAATAGGAGGTAAGTCATGGATTACATTTGTATTGGTAAGATCGTTAATACACATGGTATTAAAGGGGAATTGAAGATACAGTCTTATTCTGATTTTGATGCAGAAAGATACAAAAAAGGAAATACAGTTTATATTCAATTCGAAAATAATTATTTGCCTTTTATTGTAAAGACATTTAGAACACATAAAGGACATTCTTTAGTTTCTTTTGATAACTATTCTAATATTAATGATGTTGAAAAATATAAAAACAGTTTTATCTATATTTCAAAAGAAGATCGTAAGCCATTAAAGAATGGTAAGTTCTATAGAGACCAGTTGGTTGATTTGGTTGCGGTAGATAGTTTGAATAATCATATTGGAAAAGTTATTTCTGTTGAAGAAACAAAGGGTGCACAAAATAACATTCGTATTCAAAAAGATGATGGAACAGAATTCCTTGTTCCTTATATTCCAGAATTTATTAAAAACGTTGATCTAGATAAACAAGTCATTGTAATTGCGATGCAAGAAGGTCTACTATGAGAATAACTGTTTTAACGTTATTTCCTGAAATGTATCGTGATTTCTTATCTACTTCTATTATTGGTAGAGCTGTGAATAATGGTTTGGTAGATGTTGATTTTGTACAAATCAGGGATTTTTCAAAAGATAAATTTAAACATGTAGATGATACACCGTATGGTGGAGGAATGGGGCAAGTCATGCAATGTCAACCTGTACTAGATGCATTGCATTCTATTGAATCTGAGAATAGTTATTCTATTATGATGTCTCCACTAGGAAAAACATTCAACCAACAAAAGTCTAGAGAATTTGCAAAGAAAGATCATTTGATCATTCTTTGCGGCCATTACGAAGGATTAGATGCTAGGATCAATCATCATGTTGATGAACTTGTTTCAATTGGCGATTATGTTTTAACAGGTGGTGAAATCGCATCAATGGTCATTATGGATTCTGTGATTCGTTTATTAGAAGGATCTATTTCTGTAGGTTCAACAGATGAAGAATCTTTTGAAAATGGATTATTAGAATATCCACAATATACAAAACCTCGAGATTATGAAGGGGAATTGGTTCCTGATGTGTAGTTATCTGGTAATCACGCTAAAATACGTGAATGGAGAATTGCTCAATCTTTATTACTTACAAAAGAACATCGTCCAGATCTTTATGAGAAACATGAATTTACTGATGAAGAACGTAAGGTGTTAAAAAAGATAAAAGATGGTAAAATCTAATTGTTATATTTTTTGGAGAGATAGCTATGGTTTATACAAATCGTGAAAATACACCTTTAAAATGGAATTGGTTTTTAAAGATAACATTACCAATTTCTTTTGTTCAAACAGCATATAGTTTGATTACAACGATATCATCTTTGTTTTTCTTAAATTCAGATGGATTATCAAGTTCTATTAGTGGCACTGGATATAGTATGAGTAATATGGGTATCTTTTTTTGGCCTGTTATTATTAATGTTATTTATTCAATCGTCATGAGCATTGTTTTATTATATGCATCTATTGGTTTATGGAGATGGGAAAGTTGCGGACCAAAAGCAGTTATCCTAAATTATATTTTGTCCGTAATTGATAGTATCTATTTATTTATATTGATAAGTAGTAATCCTACTTTTATATCACTTTTCTTTGATACTAGTTCTATGAGCGGTTATTTGAGTCAAAGCTCAATGAATTCTATTTATCTTGGTTCTGTTCTTTTGACGGGTTTATTTGAACTTACATTATTGATTTGTAATATTATTTATTATCGTAAGCGTAAACCTTTATTTGATGAATATTATGTACAACCTCAATCTCAAACAAGATATGATGCAATGTCTATCATTGAAGATGGCCCAAATGCAAATCTAAATGATATGCCTACATTTTCTGATAATCTTAATAATGAAGGATCTGCTTCAAATGAAGAATCTATTGTTAATACTGGTCAAGAATCAAGTATGAATTTGAATGATACAGTTGAAAGTTCTGAAGAAGCTGATATTGAAGAATCGGTTTCAAGTGAAGTTGTAGAGCAAAAAGACAATGAAGAAACAAGTGAAGAACGATCTATTGATGAAGAAGTAAAAGAAGTCATCAATAGTTCATCATTTAAACCATATTTTTGTACACAATGTGGTACAAAGATCATTAATGAAAATACAAATTATTGTCCAAATTGTGGTAAGAAATTAAAGTAGGAACTGTTTAGTTCCTATTTCTGTAGGTATCAGTATGTTATATAGGAAAGAATACGTATTAAAAGATCATACTAAAGTTTTGGTGCGAAATGGTGAATATGAGGATGGAGAAAGTGTTCTATCTGTATTTAAACAAGTAAGTACTGAATCAGAAAATATTGGTCCATATCTTGAAGAGATAAATACAACAACTTCTGAAGAAAGTCTTCTTTTAGATATAGAATTGAAGGAAAGTAGAGATGCTTTCTTAGTAGCAGAATATGATAATAAGATCGTTGGAATGATTAGTTTATATTGTGTTAGGGAACGTTATAAGACAAAACATAGAGCTACTTTTGGATTGAGCATATTAAAAGAATATTCTAATTTAGGTATTGGTTCAGCGTTATTAAGATCATGTATTACTTGTGCAAAACAAGCGGGTTATAAACAATTAGAATTAGACGTAGTGGAAGATAACAAACCTGCGTATCATTTATATCAAAAGTTTGGGTTTCAAGAATATGGAAGGAATCAAAAGGGGTTTTATCTGAAAGATGGAACATATCATTGTTTAATTTTAATGTCATTAGATTTAGAGGATGAATAAAATGATTGGAATAGGGACAATAGTGAATAGTGTCGCAATCATAGTTGGTGGAATCGTTGGTTGCAGTTGTGGAAATGTTTTTAAACAAGAAATTCGTGATGGATTGATGAAAGTCATGGGACTTGCGGTCATG
>CAVCCE010000105.1:0-5888 GCA_963600555.1 Duodenibacillus sp. | reverse complement strand
ATCTAAAGGTGTACCTTCCTTAACATAATGTGATACATCCGCAATCGATACTTTCAAATTGTATCCATCCTTTGTTTTAGAAACAGATACCGCATCATCAAAGTCTTTTGAAGAATCACCATCAATCGTAACTGTATTGATTCCTGTTAGATCAGTTCTACCAACTTTTTCTTCTTCCAATACTTCTTGAGGAATTCCATGCACTTGTTCCATGACTTCTTCAGGAAATTCAGGTTGAATATCATGATCTAATAATACAGATAAGATATCAACACCAGGATCATCTTTATAACCAATTTCTTTCTCTACTTGGATCGTCAATGGTTTACCATAAGATAAGATATCACAAACAACTTTCATTCCATCAATTGGTGTAAAGCCTTCTTTCTTTGTTACCTTGATTGTCTTATCCTGTAACTTCTCATCATCCGGAACAAACATCAATCCTTTCTTTTTATTCACATATGTTCCAATAATATGATTTCTAGAACGTTTTAATACCTTTATAACTTCCCCATAGGATTGCCAAGGAAAGCACTTAACAAGTACTGTATCTCCATGTAAAGCAGTATTTTGACTCTTCGCATCGATTCGGATAGATTCCCTATCTTCCAAATCCAAAAAGCCCATACCAGCTCTATTAATGGATATCTTTCCTTCAACGATTCCAGCTTGATTTCTATTTTGATATTGTCCACCTTCTCCTTTAAACAAAACATATTCATTTATAAGTTCATCTAAAGCAGTAGATAACATACTTCTATCTTCATCAGAATGCATATCAAAAGCGTCTACAAGATCAGTAAACTTTCTTTTTCCTTTTGGATGTTCCTCAATGTACTTTAATATTCTTTCTTTTAACTCTTCCATAAATTTAAAATAAAAGCCGGCAAAAACCGGCACTTTCTTAGACGATACGAATAATAATTACTAATGCGAAGAAAATAATTCCTAGCACTAATGTAATATTAGAGATGACCTTTTCTGATCCTCTTTCTTTCACATTCGCAAACAAGTTCAATCCACCATTACCAGTGAATGCACCTGACATACCATCTGTTTTACCACTCTGCAATAAAGATAATACGATCATTAATGCAGATACAATCATTAAAATTGCATTAAGCATGAATAGCTCCTTTCGTGCGCTCTAAGATTATAACACTGCCTGTTTATTCATGCAATGTTAACTACCATATGAACAACCAGTATCACAACCCTTAGCGTCATTTTCCTCTTGTACTTCTTTGTTTTCTTTAATTGATTCATCTAATACATTCTTTAGATTAGTAACTCTCTCTGTAGTCCAATAATCTTCAGGAAGTATCTCATCACTATCATTCGTATTACTTTCCCCATTCCATGATTTGATCTCACCATTTTCTATAAACAATACTAATGGCATATAGATCAACGGTTTTCCATCATTTCCATATAACACAACATTTTCATCATCACTCTTATTGTGATCAATCAACAACTGTGCTATTTCATCATAGAAATCTCTATCATCATCTTTATCAACATGGATATTATAGTAATATGCTCGAACATCATTATTTTCAAGTACTTCATTCAACATTGGAATATAAGCTTGACACCAAGGACATTCTGGAAAACTAAAATACAAGATTCCTGTTCCATGTTCAATGAACGTCTTTAAATCATCCTTTTCCATCAAATCAAATTGATTTTCATCTGGTAAATTATCATAGATATCTGATAATACAACTTCATCACTTGATTCATTACTAGATGTAGTTGAAGATGTCGTAGTACTCGTTGTTTGTTTACTACAACCAGATAGAACTAACATACTACATAAGAGTGAAAGAAATATTTTTTTCATACAACCACCTCAATGCGCTCTATTCTAAAGATGTTCACACAAATATGCAAGCAATCTAATCATTCGACCTTATGATCATCACTCATATACACGATCCTATCCCCAATGCTCTTCGCAAATTCTTCATCATGTGTTGCTATTAACATTGTTTTTCCACTCTTCTTCAATTCATTCAAAAATGAATATAACCATTTCTGACTTTTAGAATCCAATGAAGCTAATGGTTCATCTAAGATCAATAAATCAGGATTTTGAGATAACACACAACCTAGTGCTACTTTTCTCTTTTCTCCACCACTCAATTGATATGGTGCTCTATCTTTCAATTTCTCAAGATCCAACAATTGAATGATATCATTCACTCTTTGATTGATTTCTTCATCACTCAAGTTCATTTGTGAAGGTGCAAAAGCAATCTCTTCATATACATGTGTAGAAAACAATTGCACATCACTATTCTGAAATACATAACCAATCCTTTGATGAAATTCTTTTGATTTCTTACTATCTTTTAATACCTTCTGATTGATCAATTCTCCTTCAAACCAATAGTCTCCATCAAAATCTATCAAGCCATTACATACCTTTAATAATGTACTCTTTCCACAGCCATTGTTTCCCATCAAAACAACACATTCTCCATGTTCAATAGATAAAGAAACATCATCCAATACTTTTTCACTTTCATATGCATATGTAATATGTTCTAACTTTACTACTTCCATATCTATCTCCCAAAGAATACAAATCCAATGATTTCTAATACCATTATTCCAATACTCAAATAATCTAATCTACTTAAATGAAAATGCATATGATTATAATAGACTCCATTAAATCCCCTACACTTCATTGCATCATTCATATCTTCGCTATACTTCATAGAACGAATAAATGTCATACCACCTACATTCATCATAGAACGATCATTCTTCTTTAATTTTCCAATGATCCTACACTTCAATGCTGTCAATATTTCTTTGCTTGTCTTTGATAATAAAACTATATACTTAAATGTCATATCTAATGTAAAGATAATGATATCTGGTATATGTAACATCTTTAAACAAGAAACCAATTCATTCGTAGTATGTTCTTCATTAAAGAAATACACCAAAGAAGAAGATAAGAATACTTTTAATGTAATACGAATAAATGTCTTTGTATTTCCTAATAACAATGATGGTAATAATATCAATGCACATATTACGCTCGCAATGCATCCACCATAAATGATATTTGTCATTTCTTCACTATTCATCATACATAATTTCACTAACAACAAAGCTAAAACAATGTATGTAAATAACATATTTGTTGATAAAGAAATACACATTATCGTTTCAATGATCAATAATAAATCTATGAATGCATTTCTAACACCATTTTTATGATTCACTCTTTGAAATCTAGATATCTTAGAAACCATCTCTAATATCGTTCTATCAACAAAAGCCGAACTTGAATTTTCGGCTTTGTAATCTTCTTCTTTTTTTAACCAATCAGGAATATAAGTCATGCATGTTTCTTTTTCATCGTTGATATCATTTTAAACAAAATAATCAATATCGCTACACCTATAATAGCACTTAAATAATAAGTAAACACTTCAGGTAATCCATTTAATGAATAATCAGGCATGATAGATTCAAAAGAGAATCCATTCTGCATACCACTAGGAACATAACCAATCTGTTCAATCAATTCTTCATTGCTCCACTCACCCCAAGCAGTACCTTGTGCAATCAAGCCTAATGGAACTAAAGCAATCAATACACCTAATAATAGATATACAGGATTATTTGTTTTTGTTTCTGTATCTACAAGATTAGGTTTTGTTTGATAAAGATAACCTAATACACCTGTTGTAAAGATAGCTTCTACAAATCCAAATAATAATAAATGTTCTGCCATCATCGCTGGAACACTTACACTTAAGCTATATGGACAATACAAAGCATTTCCACTAGCATCCTTGAATAAGATTGGTTGGATTCCAAACTCTATCGCAGCAGCTAATGCAGCTATATTAATTGCGATATAAGAAGCAATGAAAGCAGAAATAAGTTTTCTAGATTTCTTTTCTTTTCCACCAACAAATAGCTTATACAAATAATAACCTACAAAAGGTAAAATAAAGGCCATATTGAAGCAATTCGCACCAAAAGCCAATATACCTCCATCTCCAAACAATACTGCTTGTATCAATAAGGCAACACTGATTGCGATACAGGCTGCATCAGGGCCTAATAAGATAGCTAATAATGTACCACCAATCGCATGTCCTGAACTACCTCCAACGATAGGAATATTAAACATCATCGCAACAAAGCTAAAAGCTGCTCCCACTCCAATCATAGGCAACTTATCTGAATCTAAATTTTCTTTTACATGTTTACTAGCCTTATACCAAACAGGCGCCATAGCTACTGTCATTACAGCGCAAGTTGATGGTGATAAATAATTCTCTGGGATATGCATATTATAAAAACCTCCAATGCATGAAATGATAACATTTAAAGTTAACTTTAAGTCAATACCAACATTATAACAGAAAAAACCATGCATCCAAAGACACATGGTTTCAAATCACATATAATTATGCATTCTCAGAAGATTCATCATCTTCATCTTCTTCATGCCACTTTCTAGCAAAGTATGTAGAAACAACACTCACTAATAAGAACACAACCATCAAGATCGTCCACTTATCAACTAACTGCATAGGAAGTGTAATATTTTCTGTGAAGATAAATACTACTACTGAAACGATTGCATCAATTCCAGCAACTACTTTCCATCTTCTATGTCTAGTAGATGTCTCTTCATCATCTTCTTCACTTTCAACTACTTGTTCATCTTCATCCTCTTCTTCATCTTTCTTATGTTTAGAAAGAATAACGATTACACCAAGTAATACAGATAATAAAGCACATACTAAGTTGATCAATGCCCAATGTCCTTTTACAGCAGCTTCTGGAGTTTCATCATCATTGATAACTGTTGGTGTTGCTGAAGGAGTAGATGTAGCTTCTGGTGTGGCAGTTGGTTCAACTGTTGCTTCTGGTGTAGATGTTGGAGTAACAACAGGTGTAACTGGAGTTACAGGTGTTGTTCTTCTAGTTGGTGTAACAGGTGTAGCTGGTGTTGTGTTATTAGCTACAGGAGTAGAAGCAGGTGTCGTTACTGGAGTACTTGTAGCATTAGGAGTAGATGTAGGTGTATCTGTTGGAGTAGGTGTCGTTGTAGGAACTGGTGTAGGATCAGCATTCTTCGTGTAATAGAATGTAATAACGTTCTTACTATCATCCTTATCAACAACTAACTTAGCACTTGAATCACCATCTAATGTATATCCCTCAACACTAACAGCATCTTCTGATACTTCTGTACTAACCTTAATATTTTCTACTATCTTAGAATCACTAATAGATTCATTACTATCTTTATCAACATAATTAACAGTATAGTTTCTTAATGCCTTATAGTAGAAAGTGATAACATTCTTACTTTCATCTTTATCAATAACCAGTTCTACATCTTTAGAAGTATTCGTTTCTTTAGATGTTTCACTATCATCATCTAGATCGACTGTTTCAACTTCATTTCCAACTACAACACTTTCAAATTCGTAACCTTCAACTTCAGCGGCACTTACCTTAACTGTTGTACCAACTCTAATATCTGAGAATGATGTTGTTTCAGCAATTTCTTCATTTGTATCAGCATCTAAATATTGAACATGATAACCACGATAAATATCATGTGCAGCTTTAATGCCTGTAGAATTAGAGTCAGCTACTACAACATGTTTTTCTTCACCATCTCCATCCCAACGATTATTTGGTGAATCATCATACCAACCATCAATCAAGTGATTATCATCATTCAAGATCCAGTTTGAACCAACAGTATTTAAAGTTAATGTTCCTTTATTATAAATATCAGCACCAACTGAATCAGCAGAATTATTATAAAGTGTTGAACCACTTTGCATTTTTAATTCGCCATAATTTGAAATACCACCACCATATTTACC
>CAVCCE010000104.1:0-5978 GCA_963600555.1 Duodenibacillus sp. | reverse complement strand
TCGTTTTATGCACATAAATAAGGATTTGTCATCCACACTGTGCAAATCTGGATTTAAATAAAAAAACAGATTTACACAGTTTACTTGACAAAGTCTAAATTAATTCTATCTTCATATAACAAAAAAGCCAATCATATGATTGGCTTTTTATGCTTTAGGAAATTGAACTGTGAATGTACTTCCTTTACCTAATTCACTCTCTAAATGAATCGTACCATGTGAGATCTTTACCGCATGTTTAACGATAGATAATCCTAGACCAGTACCACCAGTAGCTCTAGAATGAGATTTATCGACACGGTAGAATCTTTCAAAGATCCTATTCTGATCTTCTAGTGGAATACCAATACCGTGGTCTTGTACAGAGATACATGACATGTGATTCTTTGTGTAAGTAGAAACAATGATAGAAGTATCATTATTGGAATAACGGATTGCATTATCAATCAAGTTATACACGATTTCATAGATCAATCTAGTATTTGCCTTGATAAATGCATCTTCAAACTTTGTTTCTATTTGAATATTCTTCTTAGTAGCACTATCTTTTAATGAAATGATAGCTTCTTTAGCGGTATCATTTAGACGTAATATACTTTCTTCTACTTCAGAACTTTCATCTAATTGAGATAAACGAATGATATCATCAATTAAAGTTAACATTCTTGAAGATTCCTTGTGAATATTTGAATAGAAAGTATCTATATCATCTTGTTTTACTAAGTGATTCTGTAAGAGTTCAGCACTACCCATGATCGTTTGGAGGGGTGTCTTTAACTCATGAGATACATTCGCTGTAAATTCTCTTCTTGTTCTTTCAGCTTCATATGTATTTGTTACATCGAATGCTAGGATAGAGATACCAGTAAACACAGAATGAGAATAAATAGGGTTAGCAATGATACGAATGATAGCTTCATCTTTACGTATCGTTGTTTCTGCTTCTTTTCCTTTCTTTACTTTTTGAATAAGATCTTGAATATCATCGCTTTGAACGATCGTATTACCATCGCTGCATTGAAATAATTGATATGCTGCTTGGTTGACAGACAATACTTTAGAATCTGTATTTAATAGTAATAAACCTTCACTGATGCTATTAGAAACAGTTTCAAATTCTTTCTTCTTTTGATGTAGATCATCGAGTTGTTTTTTGATTTGAACATTTTGAGAATCTACACGTTTTAATAATGGTTGAATTTCTTCATATGTTTCGTTAGATAGGGGAGTATCTAGGTTAATTGCGTTGATAGGTTCTGCAATCTTTTTTCCTAAGTAATTTGATAAGACTGCAGATATCGCAATCGCAAATACATAGATCCAAAGGATTGGTGTTAGTAGTTTTAACATCAATACCCAAACGGTATCGTATGTTTCCGCAACTCTTAATACCGTTCCATCATCTAACTTGATAGCGTAGTAGATGTTTTGTTGTAACATTGTTGAACTATAACGAATTGATGAACCTTCACCTTCCGTTATAGCAGCTTTGAACTCTTCTCTACTAGAATGGTTTTCCATAGTAGCTGAATTAACTTCTGTATCGTATAAGACACTACCATCACTATCTAGCCATGTAATTCTATAATCAGAATCATGAATAGATTCTAGATATTTCGTTCCATCGCTTTCTACACCTACAGAAGCTAATTTAGCTTCCTTGGATAATTGTGATATTTCAATATTTACGAAGTTCTTATTGAGTACTAAGACTATCATTGCCATGCAGATAGTCAATGTAACAACTAAACCACCTAGAATATTTTTGAATAGCTTTTTTCTCATACGCTTGCCTCATAACGATAACCAACACCACGTACAGTCGTGATACGGTTACCTTCATCCTTTAATTTAGAGCGAAGTGTACGGATATGAACATCTACAGTTCTTGTTTCACCATAATATTCAACTTCCCAGATTTGATTTAATAACGTTTCTCTTGTATAAACGATCCCAGGATGTGAAATAAATAGTTTCAATAGTTCATATTCTTTCAATGTTAGATCAATTTGTTCACCACTGATCTTAACGATATGGGAATCAAGATCCATTTCAATATTTCCTGATGTTAAATAATTACTAATTGTCTTATTGCTTCTTCTTAAAACTGCTTTGATTCTAGAAACCATTTCCATCATACCAAATGGTTTTGATAAATAATCATCCGCCCCAGAATCTAATCCCTTGATCTTGTCATATTCTTCACCCTTAGCTGAAGCAATAATAACAGGGATATCAGCAGTATCAGGACTCTTCTTTAGTTTTGTGAGGATAGAGATACCATCTTCATCTGGTAACATGACATCTAATAGAATGAGATCTGGTTTTTCATTCTTTAATTCTTGAAAGAATGAATGTCCATCTTCAAATCCTTTTGATTCAAATCCAGTTGATTGTAAAGTATATGTTTCTATTTCTCGAATACTTCTATCATCTTCTACACAATATATCATCGTCATATTTGTACCTACCTTCGCTCACATACTATTTGTCTTATGTAAAATACTATACAATCGAATTGTAAAAATTGTGTAAACTATTTTACAATTCATATTTTAATGTAAAGAAAATCGAAAATAGGTCTTATTTTCGCATTAAAACGCCATACTCCAAATAATATTTCTTATCTAAATGAACGACTTTCATATTTGGGTGAGAGTCTGCCCAACAATCAATTGTTAAAATAATAGAACCATCCTGAACACATTGATTGAAGGTATCAGGTGTGTAAGCATCTTTTACATTAATGATATTTAATGATATTTCTGTTTCAAGGATATCATTTCGAATTCTATCATATGCTTCACAATATCCTTGTTCCATCATGATAAGTGTTTGGTTTTCTAGTGCTTGATAACTAATTGTGTTGAATTCAGAAAGTGGGTTAGTAGAAGGAACAGCTAAACAGATTTCAGCTTCATCTAAATAGTAAAAATCAACCGTTGAATCAGTAATTTCGTATTCTTTAGGTATACAGATACAATTGATCGTATCATCATCAAACAAAGTTTTGATATCATGATAATCAGTTATATATGGAGAAATAGGTACAAGGATGACTTTACTATTAATATGATGTTGTGGTAAGGATTGAAGCCATTCAGACATATGGTGTGCAGGTAACATGATTGAAGTGCCTACCTTGATATCATTTTTATTAAAGTCTGTATTTACCATTAAACGTGTTTCAGATATATTCTTTTTTGATTCTTTGATAATAGAAAGCGCTTTTCCATAAAAGAAATCTCCGCATTGTGTTAATTGCACGCCTTTCTTATTTCTTATGAATAATGGAACGCCTACTTTTTCTTCTAAGAGATTGATTTGTTTTTGTACAGCAGTTGTTGAGACATATAATCTTTCTGCTGCTTTGGAAAAACTACCACTTTTAATTACACAAATAAATGTATCTAATAATGGATCGTACATAAGACCTCCAATATATTATTGAAATAATTATAACTTATTACAGAGTATAAACAATAAGTTAACACTAACTTGAGAATTCTAATGTTTATATTAACTAATTTGTTATATCGAATTTTGTTTATCGTTTTTATAATTTATATAGAAACAAAGCTAGCTAAGTCTTCAAGAAAAGGTAGGTCATTAATTGTGAAAAAGATATTAAAATGTTTTACGAGTTTAGCTGTTCTATTTGGTTTATGTAGTTTTGGGGTCGTACATGTTCATGCAGAAGATAATTCAGAAATTCAGACTGCTTCAACAATAATTCCTTTCGCTAGAGTTTGTACATGTGGTGGATCATATTATCTAGCTTCAACAAGTTATAGTGCTTGGTATACTTCTTCTGAAGTGAAATGTAATAGTCATACATATGGCACAGATTTGATTCAAAAAAGAACCGTCACAAAAACTTATAAATGTAATAGTTGTGGAAAGGGATACTCAAATGTATCTCATGAACAAAGAAGAGTAGTCTGTCACGGATACGATAATTGATCATTATAATTAGTTAGGATGATAGTACAGACTTTCATCCTTTTTTGGATATTTGGGGGCTTTATGAAAATAAATAACATCAATAAAACTTATCATAATAAAAACAATGATGTGGATGCATTAAAAGGTATCACATTAAATATAGAACAGAATGGAATAACTGTTATTTTAGGTGCGAGTGGTTGTGGGAAAACAACATTATTAAATTGTATTGCTGGTAGAGAAACATATGAAGGAAGTATTGAAGAAGTATCGAATTATGATTATCTAACACAAGAATTTAATTTGTTTGAAGATATGAGTGTTTGGGACAATCTTTGTATTGTTAGTGATGATTATAAGTTGATTCGTCATTATTTAAAAGAATTTGATTTAAAAGAACAAAAGAAAAAGAAAGTAAAGAAACTATCTAATGGACAGAAGAAACGTGTTCAATTTATACGTGCTTTATTACATAGACCAGGTCTATTGTTGTGTGATGAACCAACTGCAGCATTAGATCATGATAATGCGATATTATTGATGGATGAATTGAAAAAGGTATCTAATGATGTTCAAATCATCTTAGTTACGCATGATACGGTATTAGCTGAACAATACGCAGATAGGATCATTACAATGGATCAAGGTATCGTTGTAAGTGATAAACAAATAAATAATCATGATCTTACAAGCTCTGGTGAAGAAATACCAAAGAGAAAATTAGATGATACGTTGATTCTAGTAATCAGAGAAATCCGTTCACGAATTTTAGATTCTTTATCACAAGTTCTATTACTTGTTTTATGTGTATTATCTATTTTTATTACATTAAATCTATATATAAATGTATCAACGCAAAGTGATTATCAAACAACATTTAAGAATGCTGAAAATATGGTTGTTTCTGTACCAAAAGAAAAATCCACAAATGATGGTGAAACTGCATCTGGTTATACAATGAAGTATAGTGGATTAACAGTGGATGATCTATTTGATTATTCTTCCATTCAACAGTTGATTGATGAAACACAAGAAATCATTGGTGTTGAAAGTTATAATAGTTTTCAATATCAACAAGATGAAGAATTAGAATACGCTAGGGGTACTTATGATTCACAAGCTTATAATCACTTTTCATATAATGAAATGAATCTAACAAATACACCAGAGGAAACTCCATATCTTTTACCTAGTAGTTTTGATTCAAATATAAATTGGATCAACTATATGGGAAATGATTATCTATCTTATCCAAAGTATCTTGTACAGTGTTTTGATATAGTAAATGGATATAGTGAATTGCCATTGTTATGTGGTAGTTATCCAGAAGGTGAAAATGTTCTGTTAAGTAAGAATGCAGCAGATCTTTTGATGGAATTAGATGGGTATTCTTCTTATGAAGAGATGGTTGGGAAAACAGTTAAATTAGCTTTACAAGGATATCAAAATAATTACTATACTATGATTGAAGGCCAAGCACCAATCGATATCATTGAAGTTACGATCAGTGGTGTAAGTAGTGTAGAAAATGATTATACAACAATGGTTTTCTTTAATAATGGTTTTGGAAATAATCCTATCTATAACCATTATGTTGTAAATAAAGATAATGTAAAAATGGATTATGTTAGATTTATCTTGAAACCAGGTTGTGATTATTCCGCAATATCAGAAAAAATTAGTCAATACTTCAATAAGACAAATGTAGATATAACAGTATTCCAAGGTAAGGGGCTAGGAAAAGATAAAGAATTCTATCAATCACCTGCAGGATTAATTATTTATGGATTTATCGTATTAGGAATCATTGGTGTAATGCTGGTAATTAGTACATTCTTTAAGAAGAGAAGATTAAAGAAAGAAAAGAATATCATGAATATTTATGGTTATTCACCAATAAAAGAAAGTATATTACGTTACGTATTATTAATGGTAATTTCATTAATTCTTGTATTGATACTTGCAAGCCCGATTGCCACAATGATCAATAACTTTGCGAGTGAAAACTATTATCAACCATTCATGTCCTATAA
>CAVCCE010000103.1:0-6027 GCA_963600555.1 Duodenibacillus sp. | reverse complement strand
ATTGAATACGTTAAAAATCCATTGTATCAAACTTTCTTCAAAACATTGTTTTGGACAGGAGCAAGAAGAGGAGAAATCATAGCGTTACATTGTGAAGACTTATTAGACCATGAAATCTATATTCAAGGTTCTATTAGAAATCCTACAACTCAGAAAAAGAGAAAAGCTACCAAGACAGGAGTAAAAAGAAAAGTAACTATTGATGATGATCTTTACAAGGAACTATTGAAACTCAAGGAAGAATATAAGACAGGTTATCTCTTTGGAGGCGAAACATCATGTACACCTACAACAATAGATAGACAATTCCAATCAGCTATAGAAAGAAGCGGAGTTAAAAAGATAAGGCTCCATGATCTTAGACATAGCCACGCTACAATCCTAATCAATGGTGGAGTTAACATAGTAGCAGAATCAAAAAGGCTTGGACATGCTGACATCAATCAAACTCTAAAAACATACACTCATCTATTAGAAAAAACCAATGATGAAATGATGGATTACATAGAGAAATTAAAGAAAGAATAATAACAATTCTTGGGGAGCAATTTCTCGGAAAAATCTCAAAAGTCTATGAATTTCTATGAAGCCCTATCATCAAAAAAGCCTTTAAAATAAGGCTTTATGAAGCCTATGAAATTCCAAAGTCGTTTCCCATTAGTCGCCCCATATTTAAGAAAGTCCTTATTTTAAGGACTTTTTTATGCTTCTTTTATGTTCAGGGAGCAGTTAGGGAGCAATTTTTCAAATAAATTTCTATTTCTATTCTAAATTCGGATTTACAAATCAATATATTTCTGTATACTTATCAAGGATAATTATCAGTGATAAATATCCAAGAGGCTTACTATGAACGAAACACAAGCAAAAAAAGTAATAGACGCTTTAGAAAAAGCAGAAAAGATTGCAGACAACAGACCAGCATTACCAAAAGAGTTATTACCTTCTTATTTACGATTAATTGATGTTATTTATCAACTATCAAAAGAAGGACAGGTACGCGTTAGTGATCTATCAAACACGCTAAATCAAACAACACCAAGTATCACCCGTTCTTTAACAGCAATGGAAAAACTAGACTTGATACAAAAAAACTATTCTGAAAAAGATAAGCGTGTTGTATACGTATCTTTAACAAAGAAAGGAAACGAAGTTTATTTCTTTTATGTAGAAAGATATTATAAAAAACTCGCTGAACGATTAAGTAAATACGATAGTAATAAACTTAATACAATGATTTCAGTAATAGATGATTTATATAGTGATCTAATCAATGATCCTATTAACATGGAGGTTTAATATGAATAATGATTTTACATGTGGTTCTATTCCAAAAAAGATGATTCTATTTATGATCCCTATCTTAGGATCACTGATTCTTCAAGCGATGTATGGTGCTGTTGACCTAATGGTCGTTGGGCAATTTGGTACAACATCTGGTCTATCAGGCATCTCAACAGGTTCTAATATCATGAACTTCGCTACATTCGTTGTATCTGGACTCGCTATGGCAGTAACTGTACTTATTTCTAGATATATCGGTATGGATCGTAAAGACAAACTAGGCAAGTTGATTGGTGCTACGATTGCGTTATTTTCAACGATTGCGATCATTATTACAATTGCGTTAATTATCTTTGCAAGACCTCTAGCAGTATTGATGCAAGCACCTGAAGAAGCATTAGACCTAACCGTACAATATGTCCGTATCTGTGGTGGTGGTTTCTTATTGATTACAGCGTATAATACGATTTCTGCGGTATTTAGAGGACTAGGTGATTCTAAATCACCATTATTATTCGTATTGATTGCTTGTATCGTTAATATCATCGGTGACTTGGTCTTAGTAGCTGGCTTTCATATGAATGTTGCTGGAGCTGCAATCGCTACAGTAGCTGCACAAGGTGTTAGTGTAATCCTATCCTTTTGGATCATGGCAAAGCAAAATCTCCCATTCAAATTAAAGAAATCAGATATTCATTTCAATGAAGAAGTTAAAGGAATCATACAAATTGGATCTCCTATCGCTACTCAAGAGTTACTAACACAAATGAGTTTTCTAGCACTATGTGCATTTGTAAATACATTAGGATTAGCTGCATCTAGCGGTTATGGAGTAGCTAGCAAAGTACAAAGCTTTGTTATGTTGATTCCTAGTGCACTTATGCAATCAATGGCATCATTTGTATCTCAAAATGTAGGAGCAAACAAAGAAAAACGAGCTTTTAAGAGTATGTTGACTGGTATGGCAATCGGTGGTTTCATTGGTATCTTTGTATTTTTAGGTGTTATCTTCTTTGGTGATAAGATTTCTATGTGTTTTACAAGTGATCAAGTAGTCATTGAAAAAGCATTTGAATATTTAAAAGGATTTGCATTAGAAGCTATCGTAACAGCTATCCTATTCTCTTTTATGGGGTATTACAATGGTCACTCCAAAACATTCTGGGTCATGGCGCAAGGCCTAGCACAAACATTCCTTATACGTTTACCAATGGCATATATCATGTCAATTCAACCAAATGCATCCCTCACATACATTGGTCTATCAGCTCCATGTGCTACGATTTTTGGTATCATATTAAATATTGTTTATTATTTCTTCTTTAGAAAAAATCTTCCTCTTACAGAAGAATAAATTTAATGAGAATTCAGGTATTCAATGATTTCTGAATTCTCTTTTTTTATACCTTCTAATTCCTGGTAAGTATCGTCACATACACTTAATGTATAAGTTCCTATTTCTTTGAGTTTCTCTAATAAAACAATATCTTCTTGATTAACCGCAAGTAACACACAATAAGGTATTCCAATACTTTCTTCGCTTTCAACATCAATTCCATCATGATCTTCTATCTGTAAGATCCTACAATGTTCAATAATGATATCTGTTATATCCGTATCTTTTATACTTGCAATCAAATCAACTCTTTGCGAAGAGACAAGATTAGCCAATATTACACTATCTATTTCTGCAGTAAATACTGCTTGGTTTTCTTTTAGGAGTGTAGATGGTAAATCTGGCAATTCATCTGCTGAATATAACATTGATTCATAAAACAATGAACCTGCTGGTATCTTTCCTTGTATATCAGTATACATTCCAATGATTCTATCTTTCTCATTGATTACATATTCATTTAGATACTCTTTAGGAATCTGAATCAATTGAATATCTTTTTCTTCAATACATGATCTTGGATCAATATCATGTATCGCTACATATGTATTGGTTAAATTGACCTTATCCTTCACTTTAAGATTCACACTTATTAACAACACACATATAATCAATAAAAAACACATAACACATAGCATAACCTTTAAAATCAATTTCTTTTTCATATTGAATACCTCTAATATACTATTCACATGTTTTTTCAAAATTCCAAAAAAAAGAGGAAACTTCCGTTTCCTCACACTCATTATGCTTGAACGTGTTCAGCAAGATACTTCTTGATTTCTTCACGTGCATCTGGTTTACATGGTTTACATTGTTCAGGTGTAGATTCACCATTCACTAATTTTTCAGCCATAGCAGAACAACCAGGGTTTCCACAACCACCACAGTTATAACCAGGAAGTAACGCTAATACATCATCAACTCTTGTATCTGGTTCAACATAGAACTTCTTTGATGCAAAACCAAGGACTGCACCTAAAACAGCACCTAGGACCAACATCAATAATAATGCTTTAACAATTGCCATTTTCTTCCTCTTTCTTTTTTTCATAGACACCACGTGTAGGACAATCTTTTAAACCACACACATTACAATCAGGTGTTAGATTTTCACAACCTTCAGGAACAGGTGTCTTTCTATTCAGTCGAAGTAGAACTACATTCAACAAGAATAATCCTGCCGCAAGTACTACCGCAACAAGTACTTTTAACATCTTATACCAATCCAGCAAGAGCTGAGAAAGCTATTGCCATGATACCAGCTACAACAAACGCAATTGGATTACCCTGGAATGCCTTTGGAATATTGTTCTGGTTCAATCTTTCTCTAATTGTAGCAAAGATTACCAACATCAACATAAATCCTGCAGGTGTAGCAACAGAATTGACCATTGTTTGAACTAAAGTATAACCCTGTGTGATGTTATCTTGTGCCACATAAAGAACTGTACAGTTTGTTGTAATCAATGGTAAATAGATACCTAACTGCTTGTACAATGCTGGAGAATATTTCTTAACAAATAATTCTACAAATTGTACAAATGCAGCAATAAGAAGAATAAATGTAATCAATTCCATGTATTCAAGTCCTAGTGGTACTAAAACATAGTAATACAAGAAATAAGATAATACAGAAGCTCCAAAAATAACGAAGATAACCGCAGCTCCCATACCAATTGCGGAATCAAGTCTAGTAGATACGCCCATAAATGGACACATACCTAAGAACTTTGTTAATACAATGTTATTGATCAACATTGCAGAAATGAATAACGCTAAAATATTCATACTTATGCAGCCTCCTTATTTGCTTCAGCTTTTGCCTTAGCTACTTGTGCAGCTTTTTCTTTTGCTGCAGCAATCTTAGCAGCCTTTTCCGCAGCAGCTTCTTCTTCAGCTAGCTTGTTTTTATACATCGCAACAAGTGCAGCTAATACCGCAAATGTGAAGAATGCTCCTGTTTCACCAGTAAACATTGGAATTGTAAATTGTTCAGGAATCAATCTAATAGAGAAGATCACTGCACTATTAGCAAATGGATTTGTTAATTCTAATACACCAGTTCCTAAGATTTGTCTGATCAAAGACATAACAACTAATGACAATGTGTAAGAAACACCCATCATTAATCCATCCTTTGCAGAATCCTTTACATTGTGACTTGAAGCATATGCTTCAGCTCTACCAAGAATGATACAGTTAACAACAATCAATGATAAGAATGCACCTAATGCTGTATAAAGATCTACTGCATACGCATTCAAGAACATCTGTAAAATCGTTACAAGTGTCGCAATGACTACGATATAAACTGGAATATGAATATCATCTGGTGTAATTGGAGCAAGTAAACTTACTACAACGTTACTCAATACAAGTACGAAGATAACACCAGCACCCATACCTAATGCGTTATTTAAAGATGTAGAAATAGCTAATGTAGAACAGATACCAAGATACAAACCAAATACTGGATTATCTGTAATCATCTTAGAGAAGAAACCATGTTTCTTTGTTTTATTTTCACTCATTGTATTCTCCTCCCTTACTTACTAGCTGCAAGTGCAGCTTCAATCATTGTCTTAACAGCTTTTGTTGTATATGTTGCACCGGATAGACCATCGATTTCATCAGCTGATGATACACCTTCTAAATCAGATGTATCTTTGAACCAGTCATCTCCGACACTATCGCCATTATCATCACCATCAAGATCTTTTACAGAAACAACTTTTCCGTCTTTTACTTCAATAGTAGCTGTTAATTCTCCAGCATATCCTTTTGCCTTACAAGCAAATGTTCCATCACCATTATCTGTACATACAGAGTTTTCTTCTTCAGTTGAATTCTCTGTTGTTGTACTAGCTGTAGAAGTTTCACCACTTGCCATATCCAATGCAGCTTGAATCATATTCTTAACACCATTTGAAGTAAATGTTGCGCCAGAAATTGCATCAATTTCATCAGCAGATGATACACCTTCTAGATCTGTTGTATCTTCAAACCAATCGTCTCCAATACCATCACCATTATCATCTCCTGCTAAATCAGTTACAGCCTTAACTTTACCATCTTCAATTTCAATCGTAGCTGTCAATTCTCCAGCGAATCCAGATGCCTTACATGCATATGTTCCATCGCCATTATCTGTACATGATGCATCACTTTCAGGTTCAGCATTTTCAGCACTTTCCTTAGCAGCATCAGCATCAAAATCAATACCAACGATTTCGTTATAAACTGTTTCAGCTTCTGTTACAGCAGCTCCTACAGCCTTTGTTGTAACGGTTGCACCACTGATAAGTGGCATAGAATCTGTAGAAGTCAAACCAACAACTTCATTC
>CAVCCE010000102.1:0-6059 GCA_963600555.1 Duodenibacillus sp. | reverse complement strand
AAATAGAATTACAGCCTTTTTCCCATAATAGTAAAGAATCGGCTTTTGGTTTTTTATTTTTTGTGATTAATGAGTCAACAAAGCAATCGTATAATGTTTCGTATTTATTTTTTCCATTGATATTCAATTGAATTAAAACATTGTCTATATTTACGTTAGAAACACAATTTCTAAAAAGCAAAATATACTTGTTTCTTATAGTTTTATTTGTTTTCAGAAAATGATATTCATCTGATATTGCAGTTGGAACATTTGATCTCCCATTTAAAATCAAACTTACTCTAGACTTATCAAGATATAATTGTTCTCCATTTTTATTACAAAGATGTTTTTCTGTAATCAATAAATCAAAAAGAAAATTCACTTTATCAGAATCTGATGACAGTTTCTGTTCTTCTATAACTTCTTCGCTAATATTAGCTTTATATGCATTAAAAAAATCTTTAAATGTAATATACAATTTAGACCTCCTATAGTTCTCTCAAGAAACTATCAAAACAGTATCAAAACTCTTGTCATAACTACTTATAATTATACATCCTTTATACTTTCGGCATAAAGAGGTCGCTCCTCTTTAGAGAATTGTATTACGCGTAATACAGCTTTTACAACGAAAGGAGAAGTTCAATTATGACAATACGTAAAAGCTGCAAAGACATATGGAATGGTTTTATGGTAGAAGGAGCTAAATTTTCTATTAATGATATTCCATATTGTCCAACAACAATGAAATACTTACCACGTGAAATTATCACCTGGAATGAAGCAGTAACAATTTACCGCAAGCACATTGCAAATAAGGATATCTTTTTCCATTATGATGCATATGTATGTTGGTACACTGATGATTACAAATTCGATGGTAAAGGTGGTATTTGGAACAGATACGATTACGTTCTAAAAGTATTAAAACACTTTACCGGTGCAATAACACCAGATTTCTCAACCTATCAAGATTTTCCAGACCCGATCAAAAGATATAACACTTATCGGATGAGAGCATATGGATATTGGCTTGCGAAAAATGGCATATATGTCATTAACAATGTGCGTTGGGGTACATGGGAAAGTTATTTTTACTGTTTTGATGGATTACCAAAAAATAGTATACTAGCAATAGGAACTGTTGGTGGAAGTCCTAAAAAATTAGTTGATCGTGAACGATTCGAATTAGGATTACAAGAAATGGTTTCTAGGTTAGAACCACAAACAATAATAGTATATGGTTCTGCTAATTATCCTTGTTTTAAACAATTAGAAGGAATAGGCATAAATATCATTTCGTATCCTAGTCATACCGCAAAGGCCTTTGCGAAGAGAGGTAATTCTCATGAGTAAAGGTTATAGTGGAATTTTCAAAGACGATGATACTGCAAGTTTAAGCACAAAAAAACCAATTAATAAAATTGATTATAACAATGCCGAATCAAATGATGTCAAAGATGTTGATAAAGTTCAAAAAATATATAAACACGGTATATCAATAAAAGGAATTCCAAACTCAGTAAATCAAAAATACAACGAGAAAGGTAGTATTATTTCTGAAAGATACTACAATGAGATTGGAGATGCTTATTTAGATATTGATTATACGAATCATGGAAACCATAAACAACATCCTATTGTTCCACACCAACATCGAATAACAATTATTGGGAATAAAACAATCAGAGAGAAAGGAATAAGAATAAGAAAATGACAGCAGAAGAATTAAAAGAATATGTAAGTTGTGGTAGAGAAATCGAATATGAATTCAACGGAAGAAAATATTCAATCACATATGGTGAATTTTCCCCAGAAGGCGAAATTTCTTTCTGCGAATTTTATAAAGAAACTACAGAAGTAATGTCTGTTGAAGATCTTTTGAAAGTAGAAAGATACGGTATTACCGTTGAACAAATGCTAGCATCTTGTAAAGAAGAAGATATTTGTATTTTCTAAAATTGCACTATTCTAAAAAAATAACGCATCTGGAACATATCAAAGACTTAGATTTATATGTCGTTTTATTGAAGATTAATCATGGTACAACATACTAATTAATATTAGTATGTCATGCCAATGATCAATCTTCTTTTTTCTTGTTAAAAATGAAAAATCATATCAGGAATCAAATGGACTATAGAACATTTTAGTGATAATATACAAATACATTAAAGGTTATATAATGGTTATACATAATAGAAGGCAATCTTATGACTACAACAATAAAGAACAAAAGAATCGATGAAATAGGAATGGCAAAAGGGCTTGGTATTTTAATGGTATTTTTAAAACATACTTTTGAATTTACCGGAATTTCTAATTACGCTCCATCAGTATACAATGTACTTTCTACTTTTTTTGAAGTATGGATCATTATGTTTATTGTTTTATCAGGATATACATACAAACCTAAAGAAACATTGAAAGAAGATATTATAAAGAAAGTAAAAACATATATGATTCCGTATCTATATGGATGTATGATCTGTACTATATTTTTCATCATTGCTGATCTGATTATTGGCAAGATGGATAAAGTAAACTTTATTCAGTGCGTAGTAAGTAATTTTTTAGGTGCCGCTGATAAAAACTTCTTTAATCTAACTAGCAATCACAATCCTCTTTCCTACTCTTTGATTCCATATTGGTATTTTGCCGAGATATTTGTATCTTTTGTTTTGATGATCCTAATATACAGACCTATTAGAAACAAAAGTACATCGATTAAATTCTTTGTTGCAGTAATACTTTTAGGTATTGGTATTGTGTTTGATGTTCTAGACTTGCAAGGAACAGTAGAAAATACATTTTCTGCAGTTTTCAGTTACTTCTTTGTTTTACCAAATATATTTAGTTTCGCAGGAATCTTATTAATAGGAGTTGTACTTCAAGAGATCCATTTATTGGATATTGATTCCTATTCCAAACAATTATCCATTTCTCTCGCTATCATCTCTACAATCATATGGCTTGTTGCTGCATTCAACTATAATAATGTTTATGGTTTACAATGCGGAAAATGGGGTCAGTATGGTGCATTAAGTATCCTTATCACTTCTGTATGTGGTATTGCATTTACATATCTAGTCATATTTATATTTCACTACGCAAAGAAACTATACCTTTTAAAATCAATATTCTCTTATCTAGGTAAGAACACTTTATATATTCTTTTATCTCATTATCTTATTTGCGAAATATTTAGTTTCTTATACAACAAAAGATACGAAATCTACAATACAGGTTTCCCTTCAACTGCTTTTTCATTACCAATCGCTATTATGATCATATCCTCTACTGCAATCGTTATGATTTGTACTCTAGAAATAAAGAATTATATTTATACATATTCTATTCCAAAAGATACGAGCGTTCAGTTGTTAACAGAACAGTAAAAATTAAATGTTTTTGTGCCATAACTATGTCAATCAGTTGATACGTTGATAAAATAATGATAAAGTTATGATAAGAGAGGCTTGTAAAGAAAGGAGCACAGCAATGATAAACATAAGACCTGTTTCAGACCTAAGAAACAAATTTCCTGAAATTGAATCCATCGTTAATACTGGTGAGCCAGTATACTTAACAAAAAATGGATACGGTTCTATGGTTGTACTTAGTTTAGAAGAATACGCACAGTTAACAGAAAACGTTGAGTTGAAATTAGATGAAGCCGATTACCAAGCATCAACTACAAATGAACGTTTATCTCATGAAGCAGTTTTTAGTTCAGTTAGAGCGACATTGCATGGGACAAAATAACTACAAGATTAGATATCTTCCACTATTTGAAAAGGATTTAACAGAAATCATATTTTAAATTTCTAATATTCTAAATAATCCTAATGCAGCTGAAAGTTTAATTGATGATGTTGAATTCGCAATATTAGAGTGTTCTAAATCACCACTTTCATTTGAACCATATCATTCATCTAAGAAAAGAAAAAATCCTTATTATCGAATCTATGTAAAAAACTATGTTGTATATTATGTCGTTATTGATGATGTAATGGAAATCAGACGTTTGTTATATAAAGGTAGAGATTCAAAATAAATTCTATAGTTAAAAAAACAGTTGGAGATAAACCAACTGTTTTTCTTTCTATGGTTAAATAGATCGTCCCAACCACCATTAATACTTGTATTACATCGAACAAATGGTTGATTTCTTTTTTTCATTTTCTTTAAGATAAAACAAAAGGGCGACCTTAAGCCACCCGTTGTTAGATTCAATACTGCCGTGGGCTCCCTCCCCACCGTTTGATGGCGCAGCCCACATATCGTATAATCAGCTTTTCAGAGAAAATTTAAGCCTTACAGTATCTTTTCTAGTTTTATTTATCTTTTGAAACAATTCCATTTTTTTCTTGTAATGATACAGATAAGTACTACTGCTGATACGACAAACATAGTAGCCCAGGATATATAAGGTGTCTCATCAGCTGTTTTTGGAGTTTGAGTTTCCTCACCACTAACATTTACGTTCTTCTCATCTGAAGCCAACGTATTTGAAGGAGTAACAACAGTAGAACTGTCATCAGTAATAACCGAAGAATCGCCATCTGCAGAACCATTATCCGGCGTGACGGACGGCGTTTCACCGTCATCTATTTTTTTATCTGAAGTATAGATGTTAACGAACTCTATATTATCAGTTCTTTCACGTTTATATCCCGAATGCTCAGAATCTTCTACATAATTTATAACGTAGTAGCATAGTTTACTTGTTCCCTCATCGTTTTTCTCACGACAAGCAAAAAATTCTGTGTCGCTATAAGTCCATTCTTCCTCATCACCAGATTTTTCACTTATCCAGATTCCAGCATTATCTAGCATATTAGCTATCATTTCAGGATTTCCGTAAAGCTTTATCATTCCTTCAAATGTGCCTAAGCCATTGGTTGTTATGCTAGCTTCAGCCTTCGGAACATAATCATAATATTCTTTCACATCAATTAGAAACTCAAATGTATGATTTTCCGTAGGTGCAACACTTCCACCCTGCTCAACCTTTACCGAAAATGGTATCTCGTATGCAACACCATAAGTGGTGTATTCACGGCTAATAGTGACACTGTTATCGTCATTATCCTCCAACCACCAGTCGTAATCGGAATCAGCCATCTCACCATTAACACTTTCAACAAGTGTATCATCAATAGCATATCCATCCTTCGCCGTAAGTGTTATATCAAAGATATAATATTTATCTGCTTCAGCTTTTTGGGTGTTATCAGTTATTTTTGTATAATCATTCTTAATTGGATCATACTCATACCAGATAATTTCATAATTTGTGCTGTCCACAGGATTTGTAGTAATTGTTGGCGTATAATCAAACGTTTCTCCTGCTACTGGCTCTTTTATGGTTATCTCAGCGTTCTGAACACGCAATATTGAAATCTCACCAAGGTCAAAATCCAATTCGATATGTGTATCACTTGTTTTTTTACTCTGATTACTTTTCACCTTACTGTTAAGCGTACCGCCGGCTTCGTCAGCAACCAAACATTTTGTTGAATCAGTATTAAGAGCAACACTTAGTGTGTATTTAATTCCTGTTTCAAATTTCTGGTCTTCAGCCATTTCAATTTTGTTGCCATCTTCACTTTCATAGAACCATTTATAACTATCGATTGTATATGGAAGCTCAGTCCAGGGATCAGACTTGATGGTAGGAGCGGATGGCGTATCGCCAATGACTGGTTCTTGAACACTCACCTTAAAATCCGAAGTTATTTCCGCTGTTTTAAGGATATAGTATGCTGTAAGCGTACGACGATCATCAGAAATTCCACAATAGCTAGATCTAACACCATTTACAGTATCGTCAATTTTATCCGTCCCCCAATCTATTGTATATCCGTCAGGAACGTTAAAAACAGCCGTCAGTACATAATTAGTATTTTCGGCAAATTTTTCTCCATCTTCTATTTCATCACCTAAATCTTTAGCAGGATGTGTTCCATTATACTTATACCACTTATATTCCTTAACAGTAATAAGCTCAGAATTTGTAATTGGCCTCGTACTTTTTATATCGTTGCCAATTGTCATATTAGCAGTAGCTTTTA
>CAVCCE010000101.1:0-6079 GCA_963600555.1 Duodenibacillus sp. | reverse complement strand
ACCATTTTCTTTGATCTGTGATTCAGATATGAATATTTATAAATCTTTAGAGATTGACCCTGCAGATAGTATGGAAGCACTTGTAGGAAGTGATTTAGATGAACTACAAGAAAAAGGTAATAAAGCGAAAGCGTGTGGTTTTGAACATGGTCTATATGAAGGAAATGAACAACAATTGCCAGCATTCTTTTATGTAGATGAGAATGGTAAGGTCCTTGTTTCTCATTATGGAACAACGATCATGGATATGCCTACAATTGATGATATGTTGAAGATGATCTAGTATCATCTTTTTCTTTGGTTATTTTTTCGTTATGACTAACTTTTTTTATCAAATGAATCAGTGTAAAATAGGATTACTATGAACAATATTTATAAGACATTAAAAATGTTGGTCATATGTTGTACGTTGATATGCTTGAATGGATGTGGTGAAACAAATACTGTTGATAATCCTGAAAGTAAAAGTTATACATTTGAAGAAATCTTATGGTCTAGTGCGGATGGAACAAGTGTAAATAGTGATAGTAAAGTATTGATTGATTATTCTAATATTTCACAAGGATACTTTATGGCAAAGACACTGACAAGTGATCATTCTCGTATCAAGATCATGGTATTGAACGGTGATGGAAAGTATACATATGATTTAAATAAAGATGATGAATATGAAACCTATCCATTAAATATGGGAAATGGGACATATACTGTAAAAGTATATGAGAATATTAGTGGTGATCAATATGCGTTATTATTTGATACAACATTTGATGTAACGTTAGAAGATGAATTTCTACCGTACTTATATCCGAATCAAGTGGTTGATTATAATTCTGAAACGTTATGTTTACAAAAATCATTTGAATTAGTGAAGGATGACAAGACAGAACTAGAACGTGTACAAGATATCTATACATGGGTATTAGACAATGTTGTATATGATTGGGACAAGGTAGAAGAAGTACAAGGAAAATATGTATTACCTGTATTAGATGAAGTCTATACAGAAAAGAAGGGAATCTGTTTCGATTATGCAGCACTGATGAGTGCGATGTTGAGAGTTCAACATATTCCTACAAAAGTAGTAACTGGAATGGTTGATGAAGGATATCACGCATGGATCGAAGTGTATATCGAGAATATGGGATGGATCAAACCACATGTATATTTCAATAGTGGTGAGTGGACAACAATGGATCCAACCTATGCAGCACAAGGACAAGAATATGATGGGGATTATGACATCATTTATACATATTAGAGGATAAAGGTATGAAAAAGATAAGTGAATTAGAAAAAGCACAGTTTTGTGAACAAATGGGAATGATATTAGATGGTGGTATTTCTACAGAAGGTGGATTGGATGCTATTATTTCTCAGGTAGATGAAGGAGAATATAAAAAAGTATTAGAAGATATCCATGAACAAGTATTGAATGGTGTTCCACTATCTAAGGCAATGAATCAAACAGGTCTTTATGATTCGTATATGATCCATATGATCGAAGTGGGGGAAGAGAGTGGTTATCTAGATCGTATCTTTCATGAACTTGGATTATATTATCAACGTACAGAAAATACCAAAGAAAAAGTAAAGAACGCTTTAACATATCCTAGTATCTTGATTACGATGATGTTAGTGGTAATTATTGTCATGTTAGTGAAAGTATTACCTTTATTTAAGAATGTGCTGAGTAACATGGGAATTGGTTTAAGCGGTGCTTCTATGACATTGTTTGAAATTGGTAGAAACTTCGCGAGCATTTCTTTGGGAGTTTTGGTAGCTATCTTCTTAGTTTGTGCAATCGTATTCTTAACGATCAAAGTATCTGGTAAGTCATTTACTGTCGTACTTCAGAAGTTTCCGTTCACAAAGAATCTTGCATATAAATTATCTGTTGTACAGTTTTCCTATGCGTTGAGTTTGTTGTTGAATAGTGGATATCATCAAGAGGATGCAATGATGATGTGTTCTGAAATGTGTGAAGATAAGGAATTAAAAGAAAAGATTGACGGAATCACAAAGAGATTGAATGATGGTGATAGCATCAATGATTGTTTATTAGAGAGTCATATCTTTAAAGAAGTCTATAATCGTTTGTTGGTCATTGGATTAAAGAGTGGTCATTTTGAATCTACAATGAATCAAGTAGCGAAAGCATATGAGAAAGAAATTGATTATAACATCAATGCGTTGTTGGATCGTATTGAACCAGCACTCGTTATCTTATTGACGTTGATCGTTGGTGTCATTCTATTATCCATTATGTTACCTTTGACAGGAATCATGGCAAGCTTATGAAAAAGCACTATTTAATGAAACTATGTATTTTTGGTGTATGTATGATCGTATTCGTATGTATTACGGTTGGAATCGTTAGAGGAGAATCTGCATACAATGAAAATACATTGAAGATGGTTGAAGAAAATATCAAGAAAGCTGCGATGACTTGTTATAGCGTAGAGGGATTTTATCCTAGTAGTATTACGTATTTAGAAGAAAACTATGGATTAGTCGTAGATACGGATAAAGTGAATGTCTTTTATCAAACTGTTGGTAGTAACTTATTTCCTGATATCGTTGTTACTTATAAGGGGAATGCATCATGAAAAGAAAGTCAGTCATAGAAGTCATGTTTTCTTTGGTGTTGTTCTTAGTGTTTGTGTTTGGTAGTTTCTTTTTGTTGGTATCAGGAGCACAACAATATAAGAAAACAAACGCGCAACAAACAGAAAGAGAAGAAGTACAAGTTCCTCTAGCTTATATTTCTACAAAATTACATCATGCGAAAAGTAGTTCTAGTGTCGTACTAGAAGATAAAGTATTGAAGATACAAGAAGATGGTTATCAGACTTGTATTTATGAACAAGATGGTGCTTTGTATGAACTTGTGATACAAGATGGTAGTTCTATGGATATAGGACAAGGTACTAAACTTTATGATGTTGATGAATATGATATTTCTTATGTAGATGGATTGTATGTCATTGATATTGATGGTGTAAGTATGAAAGTGGGTGTGAAGTAATATGAGAAAGAGTAAATCATTAAACTTCTTATTAGAGTTATTACTTGTGATCATATTATTTACATTCTGTTCTATCGTGTTTGTGAATCTATTTGTGAGTGCATCAAAGATGAATAAAAGTACAGATACAAAATATCAAGCTTCTATTGAGGTGGAAAGCATTGCAGAACAGATACGTACAAATGGAACATATCAAATCAATGAGAATGAATCTTATGAGATAGAAGTGACACAAGACGATGATACTTATACGATCATCGCAAAGAATAATGATGGTAATGTGCTAGAAGAAGTACAAGTTATGTATGTTGAATGAAGGGAGCGAGTATGAGTGATAAACAAGATGGGATTTCCATTGGTATTGGAATGTCTACGTTCATGATGATATTTACAGTATTGTGTTTGACGATATTTGCGACTTTGACATACTTACAAGCTCGTCATAATCAACAGGAAACAGACAAGATCATAGAATCTACTGTAGCGTATTATGATGCGGATCTTTCAGCATCAAAGATCTACAAAGAATTAAAGACACAATACACAGATACGACATTCTTAGAAGATAATGGAATTGAAAAGGATGGAAATACATATTCTTATACAGTTTCAATTAGTGAGAATAGAGAATTAAAAGTGACAATAGAAGAAAATGATGGTAAATTTAACATAATACAATGGCAGGAAATTGCACAGTCTAATGATGGTTATGATTATCAAGGATTTGTGAATTAAAGGAAGAGTTATGGATGATATTCAGGAAATATTAAAACAAGCGGTCGATCAAAAGGCCAGTGATGTATTTATTGTGGCGGGTGCTTGTATATCATTTAAAGTGTCTGGTGAAATCAGACCAATCAATGATGAAAAACTAACTCCACAAGATACTTATTACATACTTGAAAAGATCTATAGTATTTCAACAGGTATCGTTACATCAATGGATAAATTAAAACAGAATGGTGAAGATGATTTCTCATTCTCTTTAACTGCGGTTGGTAGATTTAGAGTTAATGCATATTATCAAAGAGGCTCTGTCGCTGCAGTATTGCGAGTCGTTCGTTTCCAACTTCCTGATCCAAAAGATTATCATATTCCATCTTCTGTAATAGATTTAGCGAAATTGAACAAAGGCCTAGTTATCGTAACAGGTGCTACAGGCTCTGGTAAATCTACGACGCTTGCTTGTATCGTAGATGAAATCAACCGCACACAAAACTATCACATCATTACGATCGAAGATCCGATTGAGTATCTTCATCGTCATCAACGTTCTATCGTTTCTCAACGTGAAGTTGGTCATGATACTTCAGATTATCTTTCTGCCTTGCGTGCAGCACTCAGAGAGGCTCCGAACGTTATCTTAGTTGGTGAAATGAGAGATCTTGAGACAGTGAGCGTTGCGTTGAATGCGGCTGAAACAGGACATTTAGTATTGTCTACATTGCATACATTAGGTGCTTCCGAAACAATTTCAAGAATAATTGATATATTTCCACCTAACCAACAGGAACAAATTCGTGTACAATTAACAATGTCTTTACAAGCTGTTGTATCACAACAATTGTTACAAAGCAAAGATGGTGGAATGGTTCCATGTTTTGAAATCATGAAAAGCAATCCGGCTATTCGTACACAGATACGTGATAATAAATTGCATTTGATTGATAATACGATTTCCTCCAATAGAGATGAAGGAATGATCAGTATGGATGATTCTATATTAGAATTATATAAAGCAGGTATGATCGATGAAGATACTGCTTTACAACACGCTAATAATAAAGAATTGTTGAAGAAGAAAATGTAGTGAGGTAGATGAATGAGAAAGAGAAAATACCAGTTTAGATTGTTTGGTGGTCTATACCTTACAGTCGATGGAAAAACATTCGCATTAAATAATGAATTAGGAAAACAATTATCAGCAATCCTTGCTTTCTTGTTGTGTAATTACAAACAAGTAGTTTCTAAGGAAAAGATG
Source organism: Duodenibacillus sp. (assembly GCA_963600555.1). GTDB lineage: Bacteria > Bacillota_I > Bacilli_A > Erysipelotrichales > Erysipelotrichaceae > Bulleidia. Next base: position 1,070 of record CAVCCE010000101.1, on the reverse strand, counting down.
ATTGATAATTTCTGGCCAGATAGTGATAATCCTACAAATGCTTTGAAGTTCGCTGTTCATAGACTTAGAAATGCGTTAAAGAAAATTGATGGATTACCAGAAGCTGAACTTGTTGTTACAGCTACAAATGGTTATCAATTTAATCCTGATCTATATGTTGAATTAGATACAGAAGTATTTGAAAAGAATGTATTGAATGCGAAGAGTGATTCTGATCTAGAGATGTATCATGAATCTATTGAATTATATAAAGGTGATTTCTTAGATGGTATTGAAGAAGAATGGGCCATTACAGATAGAGGCTATTATCGTTCTATCTTCACACAGATCTGTCATACAGTAGCGATTGAATACATGAAAGAGGATAACTTCAAAGCAGCAATCGATGTATGCGAAAAAGGATTGGATGCAGATGAGTTTGAAGAAACATTGATCTATACATATCTAGAAGCATTAGTAAAAGATCAACGTTATAACTTCGCTAAGAAATACTATAACGAGATCAATAAGAAGTATCAGAAGAGAGTTGGTCTATCTTTAGATGATGTCAATGTAGATAAGTCTTTTGATAAGCTAGTAAATGAACAAGTTGGAGATGATGGAAAGACACCAGGTGCTTTCTCTTATGTAGCTGATCAAACATCGTTTGTTGGACCTATGGTCGTTGATACAAATACATTTAAAGCTTTATGTTCTTATGAAGTAAGAAATGTAGCTCGTTACAACTATAAGGATTACATCATTGAAATGGTAATTGAATCATCTAGTGATGATCAAAAGGTAGTCATGGAAACTTTCATGAATATCTTAAAGATGTCATTTAGAAAGACAGATGTCGTAACAAAGTTGGATGATAGAAAGATTGCCTTACTTGTAAAACTAGCACACGAAACAGATGTAGAGATCTTATATAGTAGAATTCAAAGAAGACTTTCAGAACAAGTTGGTGAATTCAATTATGACTTTACATATGAAATGAAGAAAGTTTGTTAAGTGGAGAAGAAATTTCTTCACTTTTTTTATGGGATTTCAAAAAAACATGTGAATAGGAATATAGGAGGAACTATTTA
>CAVCCE010000100.1:0-6104 GCA_963600555.1 Duodenibacillus sp. | reverse complement strand
CATATACTGGTGAGTAATTGCTTGTTTTAAATATAAAACGAGTTTATAATCTTATTACAAATTCAAAGATAGAGAAATTCTTTTCCATTCTTTTAAAAGAGACAATGGTTAGGTGAAAGCATTGATTGAAATGGTCAAGAAAAGACACTCTGGAGAAGATGCCTGAAAAACTAAGTAGGGTTATCCGTTGACCGCGTTAAGGAAATGAAGTGTGCATCTAGTAATAGATGTGAATAAAGGTGGTACCGCGCTAATTAGCGTCCTTTCAGTTGAAGGACGTTTTTATTTTTGAAAAGGAGGACAAGTATGAACTATCAAACACCTAGAGGAACTTATGATATTTTACCAGAAGAAATGAATGCTTGGCATGATGTAGAAAATGTCATTCGTGATGTCACAAAACTATATCGTTATCAAGAAATCAGAACACCTTATTTTGAATCAACAAATGTATTTAAAAGAGAAAATGATTCAAGTGATATGGTCAATAAAGAAATGTATACATTTCAAATGGGAAGTGATTCCTATACATTAAGACCAGAAGGTACTGCTGGTGTTATTCGTGCATTTGATCAACATAAACTTTATGGTTCTATGGAAATGCCAGCACGTTTCTATTACATGGGAGCGATGTTTAGACACGAAAGACCTCAGAAAGGTAGACAACGTCAATTTACACAATTTGGTGTAGAAAATATTGGTGCTAAGTCTAGTGAATTAGACGCTGAAACGATTGCGTTAGGTTATGACATCGTTAAAAGAATGGGTATTTCTTCTGTTAAAGTATTGATCAATACTTTAGGAGATGATGAAAGTAGAAGTGCTTATAGAGAAGCTTTAAAGAAACACTTTGAACCACATCTAGATGAATTATGTTCTGATTGTCATAGAAGATATGAACAAAATCCATTGAGAATCTTAGATTGTAAAGTGGATCATGATCAAGATTGTATGAAGTCTGCACCTTCATTAAAAGATTATTTGAATGAAGAAAGTAAAGATTACTTTAACAGAGTTTTGAAAGCATTAGATGCTTTAGGAATTCCATATGAAATCGATGATCGTTTAGTTAGAGGACTAGATTACTATACACATACAGTATTTGAAGTTGTTTCTACTAGACCTGAATCAGGAGCTCAAGCAACAATATTTGCGGGTGGTAGATATGATCACTTTGTTGAATATTATGGTGGACCAGAAATGAGTGGTATTGGTTTCGCTATAGGACTTGAAAGATTGATTTCATTAGCGAAAGAAGAAGGTCATGATTTTGGTGGTGATGTTCAGCTAGACGCATATGTCATTGGTTTAGGTGATGTAAATGATTCTGTATTGAAATATACTCAACTTTTAAGACATGCAGGTTATGTAGCGGAAGGCAATCTTGTAAAGAGAGGATTAAAGGCTCAATTTAAATCAGCTGATAGAAAGAATGCGAAGTATATTGTTATCCTTGGTGAAGATGAAGTAGCTAATGGAACAGTGAATATCAAAAAGAGTGGAGAGGAACAACAAACGATCTCCAGTGAACAGTTGATTGAAACAATCAAAGGATGGGAAGGAAAATAAAAATGGAAAGAACACATGAGAATGGAACACTTCGAGCAAGTGATGCTGGTAAGAAAGTAACATTGATTGGTTGGGTTTCTAAAAGAAGAAATCTAGGATCTTTAGCTTTTATCGATTTAAGAGATAGAAGTGGAATCGTTCAAGTTACATTTGATGAAACAATGGCAGAAAAGGTAAAAGATGTACGTAATGAATATATCTTACAAGTTAAGGGTACTGTTCAGTTACGTAAGGATGCAAATCCTAAGATGCCTACAGGTGAAATTGAAATTCACGCTGAAGAAGTTACTATTGTAAATGCTTCTGATACTTTACCAATTGACTTATCAGATGATTCTACTTCTAGTGAAGATACACGTTTGAAGTATCGTTATCTTGATCTAAGAAGACCAAGTTTACAAAAGAATTTGATTCTTAGACATAAGATTTCTATGGTTGCTAGAAGAGTATTAGATGAAGAAGGGTTCATTGAAATTGAAACACCTATTCTAGCTAAGAGTACTCCAGAAGGAGCTAGAGATTATCTTGTTCCATCAAGAGTCTATAATGGTCATTTCTGGGCATTACCTCAATCTCCACAAATCTATAAACAACTTTGTATGATTGGAGGATTTGAAAAGTATTTCCAGATTGCTAGATGTTTTAGAGATGAAGACTTAAGAGCTGATAGACAACCTGAATTTACACAAATCGATATTGAAATGAGTTTTGGTGATGAAGATAAGATCTTTGGTACTGTTGAAAACTTAATGAAGCACATCTTCAAAGAAACGATTAATTATGATCTAGAAGATCATTTTGTTAGAATTCCTTGGGAAGAATGTATGAAGAAGTATGGTTCTGATAAACCAGATATTCGTTTTGGAAATGAAATCCAAGATATTACTGATTTGTTCAAGAACACAGAATTTGCAGTATTTAAGAATGTCGTAGAAGATCCTAGAGGAATGATTGGAGCATTGAAGTTTGAAAACGCTCAAGATAAGTATTCACGTAAAGGATTAGATAAGTTACAAGATTTTGTAAAACATGGTTTTAAAGCCAAAGCATTAGCTTATCTAAAGATGGCAAATGGTGAATTAACAGGTTCTATCGTTAAACCATTAAGCGAAGAAGAAAAGAAGAACGTTGTTGAAAGATTAGAAATGAAGGATGGAGATCTTGTTCTTGTTATTGCAGATAATAACAGAATCGTTGAATCTGCATTAGGTGCTTTAAGAGTTAGACTTGCGCATGAATTAGATTTGATTCCTCATGAACAAACATTTAAGTTCTTATGGGTAACAGATTTCCCAATGTTTGAATACTCTGAAGAAGAGAATAGATGGGTTGCTGCACATCATCCATTTACTGCTCCTAAGGAAGAAGACATTGATAAATTATTTACAGATCCTGAACATGTTTCTTCTAGAGCGTATGACCTTGTATTGAATGGTTATGAATTATTATCTGGTTCTATCCGTATCCATGATCAAGAATTACAAGAAAAGGTGTTTGAAGCTATTGGATTATCTATGGAAAAGGCTAAAGAAAGATTTGGTTTCTTCTTAGATGCTTTCAAGTATGGTACTCCTCCACACGGTGGTGTAGGTATTGGTTTAGAAAGATTAACTATGGTACTAGCAGGTACAGATAATATCAGAGATGTAGTAGCATTCCCTACAACAAACTCTTCATTAGATCTTATGTCTGAAGCTCCTGGTACTGTTGATCCTGAACAATTATCTGTATTGGGTATCGAAATTAGTAAAAAGGATAGTGAATAATATACAAACAGTATTGTTTTGTTCACTATGAAAGAAAGTAAGTATTTGTTATAATACTTTCTGTTGAATAAAAGGTAGGTAAATTAATATGAGTACATTTTGGTCCAGTGTTTTATGGTTTTTAGCTGGTGCAGTTGTTGCTGCTATCGCAACATTCTTCATTTCTAGAAATTATTTCCAAAAACAAATTGAAGAAAATCCACCAATCAATGAAAAGATGATTCGTGCGATGTTCATGCAGATGGGTAGAAAACCTAGTGAAGCACAAGTACGTCAAGTTATGAAGTCTATGGGTGTTAAACCTAAGGAAGAAAAGAAAAAGTAATATCTTGAACCTAAAAATGATACAGCTGAGCTGTATCATTTTTTATCTTTGTTGAGTCATGATCAATATGATTACAACAAATATGAGCAGAAAAAATAATATACCAATAAATAGAACCTGTGGAAGTGATGATATCATTCTTGGCTCTTTCAGATATAACGGTAGTATAGAATCATCTTTTTTTAATTCTTTGACTTTCTTTATTACAGTTATCAATTGAAAGATGATATCAATTACTACTAGTATTAATACGATAATAAAGAATTCTGTTAGATGATCGTTTATACATAATTTATGGATATTTGTAACCAATAGAATAGCAGAAACAACACTTAGTATAAATTGTATGATAGTTAAATCAAATGCATCTTTTTTTTGTTAGATACCCATTGATATCTGTGGTATTTTTTATGATATTTAAATCTTTTGTTCGAAATATCATATACCCAGAAGTGTTAGCTACATATTCCATACCTTTTTCTTTGTATTCTGAAATTGTAGATTGATCTATCTCATCATCATTAACGATTCCTCTAGTTTTAATTATCATAGTTGGAATGACAAGATGAAAATATCTTTCTTTAGTATTTGATTGAATAAATTCTGCTTATAAGAAATTAATTGAATAATCTCTTAGTAAATATCCATTTATAGATAAGGCATCTAACCATTCAGATAATGTTTCTGTATCTTGTACAAGACAAGGTAGAAACTTTTTAATTGTATTTTCATTTGTCATATAGAATCTTGGTCTCCTAATGTCTTATGATGATTGCGGTCGGTTTCACTATATGAATCTTTGGATAATAATTGATATATCTTCTTTTGTTGATTTCATAATACATAATACGAAATTAAATAGCAACACAATTTATAGATTGATATAGAAATATAATGAATTGAGATAAACTTTTTTTGGGATTTGTCTAACAACTAAAAAAGTTTTTTGTTAAACGTTTTCAAAAGAGAGTATAATTAGTATGGCAATAATTAGGAGGACATATGAGTACAGAGAACAAAAAGGTTTTCGAAGCCATGGATGGTAATACAGCCACAGCCCATTCCGCTTATGCTTTTACGGAAGTAGCTGGTATCTATCCAATTACGCCATCATCTCCGATGGCAGAACACGTTGACGACTGGGCAACAGCTGGTCGTACAAACATTTTCGGCGATAAAGTTAAGGTCGTTGAAATGCAAGCTGAAGGTGGTGCTGCTGGTGCAATCCACGGTGCATTACAAGCTGGTTCATTAGCAACTACATTTACAGCTTCACAGGGTCTATTATTAATGATCCCTAACATTTATAAGTTGAAGGGTGAACTTTTACCTGGTGTAATCCACGTAGCAGCTCGTTCTTTAGCTACACACACATTGTCTATCTTTGGTGATCACTCAGACGTTTATGCTTGCCGTCAGACAGGTATCGTTATGATGTGTTCCCATTCTGTTCAAGACTGTATGGATCTAGGTGGCGTTGCTCACTTGATCGCTATTGATGGAAGCGTTGCAGTTATGCACTTCTTTGATGGTTTCCGTACATCTCATGAATATGACAAGATCGAAGTTATGGATTATGACTTCTTAAAGAGCTTATTACCTAAGGATAAGTTAGAAGCTTTCCGTGCTAAGGCTCTTAACCCACATACAAATCCAGTTGTACGTGGTACTAACCAGAATGATGATATCTTCTTCCAAGCTGAAGAAGCTCAGAACAAACATTTCGATGCTGTACCAGATATCGCTGCTAAGTACATGAAGGCAGTTTCTGAACATACAGGTCGTAACTATGCACCATTCGTATATGTTGGTGCTCCAGATGCAGAAAGAGTTATCGTAGCTATGGGTTCTGTAACAGATACAATTACAGAAACAGTTAATACTCTTGTAGCTAGAGGAGAAAAGGTTGGTTTAATCAAGGTTTACTTATATAGACCATTCTCTCAGAAGTATCTTGAAGAAGTATTACCTGCATCTGTTAAGAAGATTGCTGTTCTTGACCGTGCTAAGGAAGTTGGTACAAGAGAACCATTATTCTTAGATGTATGCTATGCATTAAGAAATCATAAGGATATTACATTCATTGGTGGACGTTATGGTCTATCTTCTAAGGATACAAACCCTAGCCATATCAATGCTGTATTTGAAGAACTTAAGAAGGATGCACCTAAGGAAGAGTTCACAATTGGTATCGATGATGATGTTACAAATCTTTCACTTGATCCAGTTGATATCTCAGTTGATGCTGACTACTCAACATGCTTATTCTATGGTTTAGGTGCTGATGGTACTGTAGGTGCTAACAAGTCTACTGTTAAGATCATTGGTAACAACACAGATCTTTATTCACAAGCATACTTTGCTTATGACTCAAAGAAGGCTGGTGGTGTAACTAGATCTCACTTAAGATTTGGTCCTACTCCAATTCATTCACCATACTATAT
>CAVCCE010000099.1:0-6119 GCA_963600555.1 Duodenibacillus sp. | reverse complement strand
CTTTAGAAGGAACTGAAGAACTCTTCAATAAGCTCAAGAAAGAATATGATAAAACAATTGATACAATTCATAAACTAGGTTAGGAATCTTGAAAAAGATTCCTTTTCTTTAGAAAGATAATATAATTGATACATTGGATTAGGAGAATACAATGTCAATTACATTAGTTGTTATTATTATCTGTATTATTAATTACATTCGTTTTATACAAAAACAAAAGACAGACGCAATCGATATCGCTTTACTAGATTGTGGAGCATTAATGAAACCATCATACAATATCAAGAAAGATTTCTATCGTTTCTTAACTGCGGGATTTGTACACTTCTCTACAGCACATATATTACTCAATATGTATTGTTTATGGTCATTAGGTACAGCTATGGAATCTATCCTAGGACCTGTTAGATATTCAATCGTACTATTTGGATCTATCATTACAGGTAATCTATTTGCGTATCTAATGGGAGATGAACATTCTATAACAGGTGGTATGTCTAGTGGATTATATGGACTTATCGCAGTAGAACTAGTACTTGTATATCTCAACTATGGTATTGAAGGTATCGTAGGAAGTACATCATTATTAGTATCTATCATGTTGAACCTATTAATGAACTTCATACCTGGAGTAAACTGGAAGTCTCATCTAGGTGGTGCTTGTTTTGGAGTGTTGTTTATAGCTTACATGTACTATTTATAAGAGAAAAGAACATTGTTGGCTGACAATGTTCTTTTAGACTGAGAAGACATAGAAAAAAGGCATCTCAGGAGTGATGCCTTTTGAGGAATTATAGAGTTTTAGTTAGTTGAAGATGGTTTATCAGCAGAGTATGTTAACGTTGCCTTTCCATCAGCGGTAATAGCTACAGTAGCTGAACCATCATGAATTGGTTTAGCATCCTTATCAACTACTAAGTTATCTGGTAAAGTGATATCACTGTCCCAACCATCTGTTCCTTGTGTGATTGCGACTGTCTTTGATCCAGCTTTTCCATCAGTTAAGTTCTGAGATACTAATTCAGCGTATGCAGATCTGATATTAGCAGCATCTGTTGCTTCCTTAGCTTTTTCTAATTGTGATGTGAAGATTGGAATAGCGATTGCTACCAATACTGCGATAATTGCTACTACTACAAGTAGCTCGGCTAATGTAAAGCCTTTTTTGTTTGTCTTTTTCATACTTTTTTATCTCCCTACTTGTCTAAGACAATTGTATTATAACATTGGTTTTGAGAAAGAAAAGCATTTGGGTTATATTTGAGTTATAAAAGCATTATTTTTTAATTATTAAAATGAAAACTTTTTCATTTTGAGATAAGAAATGTTAAATAAAAACACAAATAAAGGAAAATATAGGTTTTTAAAGGTGTTAGAAAAGTATGGAATTTGTTAAAATATAGTATGTATATTTATAGATTAAGTGTGAATTAAATGAAAAATGATATAAGTAAGAACAGGAATAGGGACGGATTTACTTTATCAGAGGTATTAGTAACGGTATTAATACTTATTATTTTGTTTGCTTTAGCTGTACCAGCAATCTTTACGATTCGTAGAAATCTCAAACAAACAGAGTTAGATCGTAAAGCTGAAATCATATATACAGCTGTACAAGATCGTTTGAGTGAATTGTATACAAAAGGAAACTCTGATGTTTATGATCCTTCCATTCATTCAGATATTAAAGAATTACCAACAGAACCATTTGATTATGACTATGAGGCATTAGATGGTAAGACACAGTCTATTTATTATGTCTTAGATAATAGTGAAGTAGCTGATTTGATCGTTACAGATGATGTTTTAAGCGATGATGTAAAAGATGGTTATTGGGTAGTAGAAATCATTCCATATGCTGCGAAAGAAAATGATAGTGATCAAAATGTCATAACAAGTGGATTAGTATATGGTGTTTATTATAGTGAAGAAGTTGATATTAGTTCTCCTGGTACGAGTGATGATTGTAAGCACTATGTAGTCAATGGAGAAACATCTGATATGTTCTTAAATAATCTTAGAGTAAAAGATTATCGTAAGAATAAGAACTATGGTGATGCGAAGATTGGTTACTATGGTGGATCTAACGCAACGAGTGGTACAGAGACATCAAATCTATCTATTACAGATATTCGTATCAATTCCAATGAAGAAGTGAATACTGCTGTTGTTAAGGTAAAGACACCATTGGGTTCAAAGAATGGTTTGAAGTTTACATTTACATTGACTGATGATTATGGTCATTCTTATGACATGGTCTATAACGGTACATGGACGACACAGAGTGGGAAGAAGACATTACCTGCAGCTGTACAGAATTGTATTGAAGTAAAGAATGTTGGTGTCAATTATACATTTACATTTACATTAGATGATCTAACAAGTGAGAATACAAGGTTTGATAGTGTATTTGGTAGTGAGAATAGTGATGCACAATTAGTAGCTGGTAGTAATATTCAATTAAAAGCGTATGTTGAATGTGAAGTAGACTTACGTGTTAAGACAGATGAGAAGTCATGTGAAGGTAATAGTATCTTTGGATATGATGATGAAGATGATAATGATGAATATTATGTTATTAGTAATGGTAGACACTTACAGAATCTAGATGAAGATAGTGGATTAGAAGATTCTATTAAGAATAATAAAGGTATGACAAGTGTAGCTAAGATCATGAATGATATTGATTTTAGTGAATCTGGAACATTCTATGAAGAATACAATGATAAGTATTTCAATGGTGTTACTTCCTACCAGAAAGTTAACTCAAGTAATACAAGTAAGTTTGTAAACTTCAAATCTATCATCAATGATCAATTAACAGAATTAACAAGTGATAAACAATATAAGCTCATCAACTTCTCTACTTCTGGTAATGGTCTATTTGATGAAGTAGGGAATACATTAGAAATCTCTAATATTGATCTAACAGGTGAAAGAGTATTCTATACAAGTAATGATAAGAATGTAGGAGGACTTGTTGGTACTGTATTAGATAGTGGTACTGTAACGATTGACCATGTACAAAGTTATCTAGATACTTCAGATATTCCTTCTACGATTACTTCAGATATGAATATTGAATCTTATAGATGGATACAAGGTCATACAGTAGGTGGACTTGTAGGTTCTAATAGAGGTAGTTTGAATATCACAAATAGTTCTGTATCTACAGTTATTGGCAATTCAACAAGTATTACTGGAGGACTTGTAGGTTTCTATGGTTCACAAGGTGGTAGTACATCTAATTTAAGTTTGAATATTTCTAATTCTTATGCAGATAACTATTTATATGGTTATGATGTTGGCGGACTCGTAGGTACTGCGACTAGAAGCGTTAATTCCATTAGTAGTAGCTATGTAGCTGGATTTATTGGATTAGATAAGAATGAAAACGCACAAGGTGCAGGACTAGTCGTAGGTAATGTAAGTAGTGCGAAGAATTCCTATACGATCTTAACAGCATATAATGTTGCGGATGATAATGGTTTGGAGATTGGTGGAGAACTTGGTACAGATTTAAAGGGTTCCTACAATAGTACGTTTAGTAGTGGTAGCGTTAGTAACGTTTATTACTTAAGAGGTAGTGTAAAGGGTATAAATATCTCTGGTACTAGTGTCGTAGATTCTACTATGAGCCTAGGTTCTTCTTTTATCACGAGTGGTAAGAAAGTAACGAAGTATCAGTTATTAGGTAGAAACTTAAGTAACTATGAATATCCTATCTTGAAATCATTGAGTCATTATGGTGACTGGACTGCTGAATTTGAAAGTGGTGCACTTGTTTACTATGAAGAATATAGTAATGGAACATTTGGTTTTGAAGGTGCCAACCTTGAAGTATCTTTGATTGGTAATAAAGATATCGTTGGTGATGGATATGGTGTCTTATATAAAGCAAATGATGTAAATAACCCAACAAGTGTAAAGGTTACTGTAGGAAGTGAAGTACAGACGATTACGTTAGGTAGTGGATATAAGAGCGTTACAGTGGATGGTGTTGAATACCATATCTATCCATTAAATAAGACGATCATGAATCCAACGAGTAGTATTGATGGTTTCTATGAAAGAGCTACTTTAGAAGCAAATTCTCAAAAGAAGTTATATGACTTCAATCCTCATTTCGCTAGAAGTGTCGTTGATATCCAAGATGAGAGTGAAGTAACACCTACTCCAACAAATGTAAGTATTCGTTCACCTCGTCATCTATACAACTTATCTCTATATTATGATTCTGGTTATAGAAACATGGAAAATGTTACGTATACACAAGAACGTAATATGATTTATTCTTCTTATCATTGGACAGATTATACAAATGAAACTTCTGTAATCACAAAACAATCACCAATTGGATCTGATGAAGAACATTCATTCAAAGATACATACAATGGTGGCAGTTATGAAATTGGTGATATTGGTTTCAGTACTGTTAGTGGTAATTATGTAGGTATGTTTGGATATTCTACAGGAACGATCAAAAATGTCGTTCTTGCGACACAGTATTCAACTTCTTCAACAAGTTTCCATGTTCAAAGAACAAAAGCTGTTCAAGCAAATGAAACTGTTTATTATGGTATCTTAGCTGGTAAGAATTCAGGTTCTATTTCTAATAGTGCTGTAGCTGGTTATTATTTGAGTGGAAGTGATGGAACGATCCATGGATATGCCAACTCTACGATCTATGTTGGAGGACTTGTTGGATATAATGATGGAACGATCACAGATAGTGAAGCAGATAGTCCAAAGTTAAGTCTATCGATGCATAGAGCGACATGTTACGCGGGTGGATTTGTTGGATACAATGAAGGTAATATCACAAACTCTTATGGTTTGAATCATATTACATCTGATGTATCTGATGGTAAGACAATGATTGCGGGATTTGTTGCGTATAATACAGGTTCAATTAATCAATCTTATTGTGCGACTGCATTAACATCTCAAGGTAGTGGTTCTTATGCGTATGCATTTGGTTCTACAGATGGTGGTGGTTCTTGTAGAGAATCTTACTATCTATATAGAGGTAGTTATCAATTCGTAGATGGTCTATATGCATATGATAGAAATGATTCTAGTTCAATTGGTTCTTATAAGACATATCTACAATTACAATCACAAAGAGGTACTAGTGTAGCGCAAACAAGTTTATATCATGATCTAACAACAGCTTTAGATAGTGATGAAACGGTTTATCCATATCGTGCAGTTGTGAAAGATTCAAATGGTAACTATGTACATTATGGTGAATGGCAAGTAAAACCTAGTCTAGGTATTAGTGGTGTGTTCTATTGGGAACATGAAGAGAATGGTCAGAACAATGGTTATAAGATTACTTACATTGGTAGTGAAAATGGTACAGTGAAGTATCAGTCTACTGTTTGTGATTCTCATGATGATGGTGGTGTCATTACAGAGTTTGGTTATGGTTATTATGTTGGTGAAGACTATGTAGATGAAGTAACTTGTACAACAAATAACGCTATCTCTATGAGTGATAATAACAATGTGAATAGGAATGCTAAGACAGCTTTAGAATCACAGATTCCAGGTATTCTATTCTATCCTCATACAACAAACGTATCTGATAGTGGAGATTATATCTACTTAGCTAATGATAGTGCGAATGGAACGATTACATTAAGTGATAGTGTACAAACATACACATATACGATTTCTCCATTCTTCGCAAATGCTTTATCTATGACAACAGATTTGTCTACAACAGATACCGCAGCACAACAATTTATCAATACGACTCCTGGTCTTGAAGAAAATCCATATGAGATCCGTAGTGCATCTCAACTTCAATATATCAACTGGAATAGTGGAACAAAATCTACAGATAGTTTAGTGACTTCATCTAACTATACGACATATAACTATTTGATGAACTGTGGCTCACATACATCAAGTGGTAATACAGTCACAAAAGATAATGCTGGTAATAATGATAGAAGTAACTTTGTATTCCAACAATCACATGACTTGAATGCGGAAAGTATTGATAACTTTGTGCCAATTGCTGGTCAAGGTCCAGGTACTTCAACAACAACAGGTTATACAGCTACATTGTATGCATGGTTTGGTGGAACGTTTGATGGACAATCTTATAA
>CAVCCE010000098.1:0-6170 GCA_963600555.1 Duodenibacillus sp. | reverse complement strand
GATATCATCTTTGGAAAGTATAATCCTGTAGGTAAGTTGCCTGTTAATGTTCCAAATGTTGAAGATGGAGCATTCACAAGTGAAGTATTGTACAAGAGAGGTACAGGCATTACTTGGTAATGTTAGTTAGATCCTATCGTTTGATGGGATCTTTTTTAATGTTTTTCGTAATGAAAGCGCTGTTATTTCAGAAGGTACTATGAATAAAAAAGATGAAATGATAGAATTTTACGGCACGGAGGAAATTATGAATTTTCTATTATTTATATTGGGATTAGCACCAATCATTTGGTTGGCTGTTGCGCTTATGGTCTTTAAGTGGCCTACATTTAAAGCGGCTATTGGTTCGCTTGTTATTTCTATCATTCTATCTATATTCGTATGGCATATGAATGTTGTTGATACAGCTAGTGCAGGACTAGAAGGAATGTTGATGGCTATATGGCCTATCATCATCGTTATCCTAGCAGCTGTATTTACATATCGCTTATCTTTGAGAACTGGTGGTATGGAAGTCATTAAATCTATGATTACTTCATTCTCAACAGATAAAAGAGTACTTGTATTATTGATTGCGTGGTGTTTTGGTGGATTTATGGAAGGTATGGCAGGCTTTGGTACTGCTGTAGCGATTCCTGCAAGTATGTTGGTATCTTTAGGTTTTGATCCATTGTTTTCATGTCTTGTTTGTTTGATTGCGAATGGTACACCTACTGCATTTGGTTCTATTGGTATTCCTACAGTTACGTTAGCGAATCTGTTATCTTTGGAAAATACAACATTGTCCTTTATGACAGCTTTACAGTTGACACCATTTATTATTCTTTCACCAATCATCATGGTCATGATCACAGGTGGAGGAATCAAGGGATTGAAAGGTGTATTACCAATTACATTGATGAGTGGTATTGCCTTTGTTATTCCTGAACTAATCATTGGTAAGTTTGTTGGTGCAGAACTTGCGGTGGTAGTAGGTTCGGTCGTTGCTTTGTTAGTGACGATCTTGATGGCAAAGACAGTGAAGAGAGACCCTCAATATGAAGTGAAGATTGAAAATAATGAAGGCTTTGATGCAAAGAAAGCATTACTTGCTTGGTCACCATTCATTATGATCTTCGTATTCCTTCTCTTAACAAGTAAGTTGGTTTCACCTGTTAATACATTCTTATCACAGTTCTCTTCTTCTATTTCTGTCTTTACTGGTGAGAATCCAAATACGATTACATTCTCATGGATCAATACGCCAGGTGTGTGGATCTTCTTGTCCGCAATCATTGGTGGTTTACTACAAGGAGCGAAGGGAGAAGATTTTATCATCGTATTAAAAGAAACATTTGTACAGATGAAAGAAACAATGATCACAATGATCTCTGTATTAGCTTGTGCGAAGATCATGGGTTATTCTGGAATGATTTCATCCATCTCTGCATTTGCGATTGGAGCAACAGGAGCTCTTTATCCTATCTTTGCGCCATGGATCGGAGGACTTGGAACATTCGTAACAGGTTCTGGTACAAACTCAGGTGTATTGTTTGGTGCAGTTCAAAAGAGTGCAGCTGAAACATTGAATGTAGATCCATATTGGATGGTAGCACTTAACTCATTAGGTGTTGCGGCTGGTAAGATGCTATCTCCACAATCTTTAGCTATCGCATTGAGTTCTGTTAATGCAAAGGGAGAAGATTCAAAGCTTATGGCAAGAGTCATGCCATATGGTATCTTCTTCTTGGTATTGATGAGCATCATTGGTATCGTAGGGGCGAATTTCTTACATTAGTGAACAAAGAGGTATCAATTTTGATGCCTTTTTTTGTACAATTGGTGTATGAAAAGATTTTTAAAGTTTATTGTTTTATGTTTAATGATGGTTCTTTTTGTTTTTGTTACACATACAGAAACGATCTTTTATGGAGCTTTCAATAATGTTAAAGATGTTGTATTACAGTGGATCCAACCAGAACAAGAAGAAGTTGAGACATATGATCCTCTATACAACATCTATTATGAACAATTAACAGATATAGAAAAACAATTGTATGCGAAGATCATAACTTGCGCTAACGCATATGAAGAATCTTTTAAACCATATGATGCATCTATTACAGAAGAAAATATAGAGAATGCATATCAAGCAGTGTTGTTTGATCATCCTGAAATCTTTTGGTTAGATCAAAAGTATTCCTATCAATATTTAGAAAACATGGGAATTGTAGAAATCAATTTAGCGTACAATGAGACAATTAATAATATAGAAGAAAATAGACAAGCATTTGATAATGCTTGTAATGAAATCATTCAAAATGCATCTGTTTTTGAACAAGATGAAGAAAAAGAAATCTATGTACATGACAAATTGATTGAATTGATTGATTATGATGAGAATGCATCTTTGAATCAAACGATATATTCCGCAATAGTGAATCATAGTACGGTATGTGCAGGATATTCTAAAGCATTTCAATATATCATGGAACAATTGAATATTCCTTGTTATTACGTGATTGGTCGATCTGAAGAACAAGATCATGCTTGGAATATCATTTATGTCAATGGTACATGGAAGAATGTAGATGTTACTTGGGATGATGGTCTAGAAGATCCTTACTATTTCTTTAACAAGAGTGATGAAGAATTTAATCAGACACATGCTCGTGATGAAGTGAGTGCTTCTTTACCAACTTGTGAATAAGATATATGAGAATGCTTCCTGTTAGGAAACCACACATATCTAATAGAACATCTGTAATACAACCATTTCTATCTGGAACAAATACTTGGATCGTTTCATCTAAGGATGCAGGAAGGATCCAAAAAAGAATGAAGTTCAATGTTTGATTTTGTAATAATGGTTCTATATGGATTGCGATAAAAACAAGAATACCTAAAACAGCATATTCAATGAAATGTGCTGCTTTTCGTATAAAATGATGAAGTGTAGCGTATTCTATTTGTATTCCAATATACTTTAATAATGATAATAAAGTGGTTGTAAATCCACCGGAAATAGAACTACTTGTGGAACCTACTTGTAGTGAATTAGAAAAAATAAATAGAATGTATAGAAAGATAAGTAACCAAATATATTTCTTTTTCATAGATGTTATAATATATCGGTCGTGAGGAAATATACAATGAAAAAATTAATGAATCGATTATATGTTATTGTAGGAACATTTATTTTAACAATGTCGGTAGAATTTTTCATTCTGCCATACCATATCTTATCTGGAGGTGTCGCAGGTATTGCGGTAGCTTTTGAACCATTCTTTCATGTGGATGAAACATTGGTTGCGAATATACTGACAATTGCCTTATTGATCATCGGTACATTGATCTTAGGAAAACAATTTGGTGTAGATACGTTATTATCTTCAGTTTGTTATCCAATCTTTACAACGCTCTTAGCACAAGTTCAACCGATGTTAAGCATCAATGTAGATCCAATCTTAGCTAGTTTTTATGCTGGATTACTTGGTGGTGTTGGAATTGGTATCGTTATGAGGGCTGGAGCTTCTACGGGTGGCATGGATGTTCCACCGTTGATTGCGAACAAATTGACAGGTCTAAAGATCTCTACAGGTGTCATTATTACAGATGGCTTGACAGTATTGATTGGTATCGTAGCGTATGGGCTAGATGCAGCACTTGTTGGTTTGATTTCTGTGTTTGCTTCAGGGTATGCCATTGATAAAGTATTATCAATAGGAGCTGGTAGTAACGCAAAGAGCGTAACGATCATTTCTGAAAAGTGGAAAGAAATATCAGAAACTGTCATGAAAGAAATGGATAGAGGTGTTACATTCTTAGATGGAGAAGGGGGCTATCAGAATGATAAGAAGAAAGTCATTCTATGTGTTGTTAGCTCTAAAGAATATTCTCGTTTAGTAGAAATCATCAATTCAATTGATGATCGTGCATTTACGATTACTACAGATGCATCTGATATGCATGGGGAAGGTTTCACGTACCCATCACCAACAATTTAGTATACTGTGGTAAAATATAACATGGTTAATTATGAGAAAGGGGAACTTGTATGATTGAATGTGAACACGTGTACAAACAGTATAAAAATGGAACAAATGCTTTGTATGATGTAAATTTCAGTGTCAAACAAGGCGAATTTGTTTATATTATTGGACCTACGGGTTCTGGAAAATCTACGTTGATCAAGCTTTTGGATGGTGAAGAAGTACCAACAAAAGGCAATGTAGAGGTCGTTGGTATTGATGTAGGAAAACTAAAGAGAAAACAAGTTCCTATCTATAGAAGAAATATTGGTGTCGTGTTCCAGGATTTTAGACTTCTTCCAACTAAGACGATCTATGAAAATATCGCTTATGCATTAGAAGTCATCAATATGAAGAAACCTCAAATCAAAAAGAGAGTTAATGAAGTCTTAGATGTCGTTTCTTTAAAAGAAAAGAAGGATTCTTTTCCACATGAATTATCAGGTGGTCAACAACAGCGTATTGCGATTGCTCGAGCAATTGCCAATCGTCCTAAAGTATTGATTGCAGATGAACCTACAGGTAACTTGGACCCAGGTAAGTCTGATGAAATCATGAATTTATTAGAAAGAATCAACAAGCGTTATGGGACAACGATCTTGATGGTTACACATGATCTAACACTTGTTAATAAGCATCGTAAAAGAACAGTCGTTCTAGAACATGGCCATATTGTGGCAGATCTAGCGGAAGGAGGTTATGTCCGTCATGATCAGTAGACCAATTAAAGAAGGATTTTCTGGTGTAGGTAGACACTGGGCAATGTCAATTAGTTCTGCCATCGCAGTAACGATTACATTGATCATCATCTCATTATTTGTACTATTTTCTTGTAACGTACAGAACTTCACAAAGAACATTGAATCTTCTATGGAGATATCTGTAATGGTTGCTTATGATAGTGAAGATAAAGAAGATGATATCAAAGCGAAGATTGAAGCAATTGATGGTGTAAAGACAGTTACATATTCTGATAAAGATCAAGAATTCCAATATTACATCGATTCTTTTGAAGATGAACAGACAAAAGAAGCATTTGAGCCATTTAGAGATGATAACCCTATGCATGATGCTTTCTATGTAGAGGCTAGTAGTGGTGATCAAATTACAGATATCGCTAAGGCAATTAGTGAAATCGATGGTGTAGATGAAGTTAACTATGGTGGTCAATCTACAGTATCTATGGTAGACACAATGTCAGCTATTCGAAAGATTGGAGGATTCTTAGTTCTAGGATTAACGATCTTGGCAATCTTCTTGATTCAAAATACGATCAAGTTAACGATCTCTGCACGTAAAGATGAAATTACGATCATGAGAAATGTAGGTGCTACAAACTCATTTATTCGTTCACCTTTTGTTATTGAAGGTATCATCATTGGTGTCTTAGGATCAATTATTCCAGTTGCCTTAACGATCTGGGGATATACATTCTTATATGAACATACAGGTGGATTCATTGTTTCAAATATGTTCAAGCTTGTAAAACCATATCCATTTATTTTCTATGTAGGTGGAATATTAGTTGGACTAGGTGTCATTGTAGGTTTCATTGGTTCTATTCTATCTGTTAACCGTTATTTGAGGTGGAAGAGATGATACGTAAAGTCATTCAATTGACAACATGTATCGCACTTTCGTTCTTGTGTCTTGTGCATCCAACGATTTCGTTGGCAGAAGAAGATTATTCTAATACGGAATACTGGAGTGAAGTTTGTAAGAAGGCAACTTCTGATAACCAAGATTCTTGTAAGGCTTATGCGAAATATTTGGAAAGTCAGAAGTCTAGTGCACAAGAAGAGTTAAAAAATATCGAAGCACAACGTGATGAGATTGCAAAGAATCTTGAAAAATATGATGAACAGTTGAAACAATTGCAGTCAGAAATTACAGAACTTGAAACACAGATCGATTCTAAACAATCAGAAATCGATGCGAAACAAGTCGAAATTGATAACAAACAATCAGAAATCGATGCGACACAAGCACAAGTTGATTCATTGAAAGAAAAAGTTAAGGATCGTATGATTTCTTCACAATCAACTATGAGATTATCGAAATATACAGATATTTTGATGGGTGCTTCAACATTTACAGAATTCATTCGTATTGCGAATGGTTTGAATTCAATTTCTCAATATGATGAAAGCACGTTGAATC
>CAVCCE010000097.1:0-6186 GCA_963600555.1 Duodenibacillus sp. | reverse complement strand
GATAAACCACAAGCAGACTAGGAGGTGAAACATGCCAAGAGGACAAATGGTACCTGTTAAAAAGGTGAAAAAAGGAACATTCTCTAGAGTCATTAAATACATGGTCAAAGATTATTTTGTTCAGATGATATTTGTTGTCGCATGTATCTTTATCTCTGTATTCTGTACTCTACAAGGAACATTGTTCCAAAAGACATTGATTGATTCTTATATCACACCAATGATCCAAAGTGGTTCAACAGACTTTACACCACTATTAAATGCCATCACAAAACTAATCTTAATATTAGCAGTTGGAATCATTGCTAGTTATGCATATAACAGAATGATGGTTACGATTTCTCAAGGTTCTATGGAAAAGATGCGTGATGAAATCTTCTCGCATATGCAGACTCTTCCAATTCGTTACTTTGATACACATTCTCATGGAGATATCATGTCTATCTATACAAATGATGTTGATACAATGAGACAGGTTATCTCTCAAACGATTCCTAACGTTATTTCTTCATCGATTACGATCGTATCTTCGTTTGTATCAATGATCATGTTATCGGTTCCTTTAACTGTCGTATCTTTATGTATGATTGCCATCATGATGTTTATGACAATGAAGGTTGGTGGTAAATCAAGAGATTACTTTATGAAACAACAGAAATCATTAGGTTCATTAAATGGTTATGTTGAAGAAATGATCCAAGGTGTTAAGGTTGTCAAAGTATTCTGTCATGAAAATGAAGCAATTGAAGACTTTGAAAAACATAATGAAGAACTCAGAGATAGTGCAAATAACGCAAACAAATACGCAAATATCATGATGCCTATCATGTCTAACTTAGGAAATATTTCTTATGTATTGATTGCGGTTATTGGTGCAGCGTTATCTTTAACTGGAATTACTGGTTTGACATTAGGAACACTTGTTTCTTTCTTGACTTTAAATAAAAACTTTACACAACCAGTAACACAGATTTCTCAACAAGTTAACTCTGTAGCTGCAGCTATGGCTGGTGCAGAAAGAATCTTTAGCTTGTTAGATGAAGAAAGTGAAGTAGATGATGGATATGTTGAACTTGTAAATGCTATTGAACATGAAGATGGAACGTTAGAAGAAACGGATAAGAGAACTGGTGTTTGGGCTTGGAAACATCCACATAAGGAAGAAGGTACGATTACATATCATAAGTTAGAAGGAAAGATCACAATGGATAATGTTGATTTCTCTTATGATGGTAAGAAAACGGTATTGCATAACGTTTCATTGTTTGGAATGCCAGGCGAAAAGATTGCCTTTGTAGGTTCAACTGGTGCTGGTAAGACAACGATTACAAATTTAATTAATCGTTTCTATGATATTGCGGATGGCAAGATCAGATACGATGATATCAACATCAACAAGATCAAGAAGTCTTCTTTAAGAAGATCCTTAGGTATCGTATTACAAGATACAAATCTATTTACTGGTACGATCATGGATAATATTCGTTATGGTAGATTAGATGCTACAGATGAAGAGTGTATCGCAGCAGCGAAACTGGCTAATGCAGATGGTTTTATTAGAAGATTACCTAATGGATATAATACTGTCATTAAAGGTGATGGTGGAACATTATCGCAAGGTGAAAGACAGTTACTATCTATTGCTCGTGCTGCAGTTGCAGATGCTCCAGCAATGATCTTAGATGAAGCTACTTCCTCTATTGATACACGTACAGAGTCTTTAGTTCAAAAGGGCATGGATGCATTAATGAAAGGTAGAACGACATTCGTTATTGCTCATAGATTATCTACTGTTCAGAATGCTGATTGTATTATGGTCTTGGAAAATGGAAGAATCATTGAACGTGGTAACCATGATGAATTGATTGCTAAGAAGGGTAGATATTATCAACTCTATACAGGAAATCAAATTGGCGAAGAATAAACGAAACTGCTCGAAAAAGAGCAGTTTTTGTTATAATGGGAACATGTTAGAAATATTTTGTGCAATTTATCCTGAAGCGAAGATCTTGATTCGTAATTTAAAATTGAAAAAGGAACATACAAATTTGAAATGGGATCGTTTTATCAATGAAGAAAAGACGGTTCGATTAACATTGACAGGAGTAGGAAAAACGAATGCTATTAGTGCAATCACGACAACACTTTTAGATTCTAAAGAACCTTTTGTCATTTCCTTTGGTTCTGCAGCTTATTTAAAAGAAATGTCTTTTGATCTTTATCAAGCAAGTTGCATATGTGATATAGATACAGGAAAAGCATATTATCCTGATTTGATTTTTGATTTTGAATGTAAGGAATGTGGCTTTTTAACAGGTAGTCAATTGTTATCAACAAAGGAAAATAGTCGGATGACGATTGATCCTTGTATCAATTTAAAAACTTATCTAGATATGATCAGAAAGGAATATTCTGTCTATCAATTATATGATACAGAATCATCTGCAATTTATGAAGCTTGTAATACATTTGTTGGTCCACATGAAATGCTATTTTTAAGATTTCCTTCAGATTGTGATGCATCTAGTATTACAAGTGATGAAATCACTTCAAAAGTAGAACTTCTTTATCCAAAGATAGAATCAATCATAACAAAGATACTTTCTTCGCAAACAAATAATGAAGAATCTATAGATAAATGTGTTGATTCTTTTAAACAACATATTCATGCAAGTAAGAATATATGTGATCAAATAGATCAGTTTATTCGTTATTGTGAAACAATACATATTGATTATAAAAAGATAATTCAAGAATTATTAGAAACAGAAATAAGAGATAAAGATGATGGAAAGAAGGTGTTCTATGAATTCCAAAAGAAATGTTATGAAGCCTAAGTTTTCTCATATCTATGTAGAAGAATCTGTTTTGAATCATGAACGTACAAAGAATGTTCTGAATCATTTTTCTAATTCTGAAGTAATTGTAATCAAAGATTATAGAGATGTATTCAATCGCAAAAAACAATCACATTCTATTCAAAAAGATAGTCAAAATTTAATCTTAGCGAATAAGAAAAAAGATTATTTATATGAAGCTTCACCAGTATGTCAATCATTTGATAATACATACTTTTATTACAGTACAAGTATGATGAATTGTGTTTATGATTGTGAATATTGTTTTTTGAAGGGAATGTATCCTTCTGGAAATCTAGTCGTATTTGTGAATATAGAAGATTTTTTTCAATCTGTTGAAGATATTGTAACCAAGCATCCTGTATATTTTTGTGTTTCTTATGATACTGATATGTTGGCATTAGAACCTATCTTTCATTATGGAAAATTGTGGAGTGAATTTACAAAAAAGCATAATGATCTAACGATTGAGATAAGAACAAAAGGTACTTTCTCGAAAGATTGGAAACAGATTCTTGTTTCAGATAGAGTTATTCTTGCGTTTACTTTATCTCCTTCATATGTAACAAAAGAATATGAACATGGTACTCCTTCTTTATCACAAAGGATTGAAATGATCTATGAAGCAATGTCTCTAGGATATCCTGTAAGGATCTGTTTTGATCCAATGATCATATTCCATGGATATGAACAAGCGTATCGACAGATGATAAAAGAAGTGAATGAGAAAATCGATTTAACGAAAGTAAGAGATATTAGTGTAGGATCTTTTCGAATCTCAAAGAACTATCTATCTGATATGAGAAAACAATATCCAAATAGTAGTGTTCTACAATTTCCTTATGTATGTGATCATGGATTTTATCATCTTCCAAATGATCTATTAGAGAAAGTAGAATCTATCATTATGGAGGAATTGTTGAATATCGTGCCTAAAGAAAAAATCTATAGATGGGAGAATGATAATGACTAAAGCAATCGTTACAGGAGCTAGTTCTGGAATTGGTTTAAAGATTACAAAAATGTTATTAGAACATGGATATGAAGTGTATGGAATTGGAAGAAAGTTTGTAGATGAAATAAACCATCCATTGTTTCATAAAATCGTTTGTAATCTTTTAGATGAAGATGCTTTGAAAAAATGCATTGAGATGATTCCTACAAAAGAAATAACACTATTGGTGAATAATGCAGGGTGTGCGTATTATGGAATGCATGAAACAATCAAAAAAGACCAAATCAAAGAAATGGTACGTTTAAATTTAGAAATACCAATGATATTAACGCAACAATATATTCGCTCTTTAAGAGATAACAAAGGTACGATCATCAACATCGCAAGTATCTCAGGAACTCATGCTGCACCACATGGTGCAAGTTATGCGGCAACAAAAGCAGGATTGATTTCTTTTAGTAGATCATTGTTTGAAGAAAATCGAAAGCATGGAATGAAAGTAACTTGTATCATACCGGATATGACAGATACAAATTTATATAGAAATGCTGACTTTGAAGCTGATAAGGATTTCGGTTGTTGTATTGAGCCTGAAGATATCGCAATGATCATTGAAGAAATTATTGAAAAAAAAGATGGAATCGTAGTAACTGAAATTACAGTTCAACCACAATACCATCGTATTAAGAAGAAAATCAAAGAACAGAAGTTTTAGGCTTATAATCGTCTGTTGTTAGTAAACATGCACAGAAGCCTTCTAATGGTTGGTAACAAGATATATAGATCATCTTCTCAATTTCAGGGGAGTAGGATTGAATGGAACGTTTTGTTCCATTCAAGGCAACATCTGTATAAATTGCCAACCATTTTTTATCTGCATTTTTAAATACTTTATAGAAAGATTGGTTTAACATTTCTGATAATGTCTTGTTTTCTAATTTTTCCATTTCTTTATTACAATAACGAAATTTAAAATCAATACCTCTACCATCTTCAGAAAAAGTCAATTCAATGATACAAAAAGCTACAGGCATTTGATCGAGAATAGAGAATCTTTCGGATATATTATGTGCATCTAAAGTTTCTAGGTAACTTGTATGTAGATTATTATTGATTCTTTTGTGTGTAGCTTGTGTTCTTTTTCTACCTTGTAAGATAGAACCATCCATCATGTGATATTCACCATCTATGATTTGTTCGATATGTTTTGTGGATACGATCGTTCCTTTATTTATGGAAAGAAAAGAATAAGTCTCTAATACTACAAAGAAATCTTTCACATTGATCAATGTTTTGATGACTCTACCATCAGCTAAATGTACGCATGTTCTCTTTTGTTCTCTTGTAATATATGAAATATCTTCTATTTCTATTTTGTTCTTTCTTAAAAATCTTTGAATTTGTTCACTCATAAATTACTTCCCTAAAATTTGTAAAATTATGTTATAGGAAAACTAGATAAAAATCAAATATATGATGTTTTATCAAAGAAAACATGAATAAACGTATCAAATACTGTATAAAGTTCAATTTCATGAGAACTATATAGAATTGGATGGATGTGGTATAATGATGTAACATTTTGGAAAGGAGTGATTTCGCCTTGTCTATTTATTCATTAGGTTTAACATTAACCAATATTCGTTCATTTATCGTAATGCTATTAGATATCTTCGTAATGTGGTTTATCTTGTTTTATGCATTAAAAATCGTGCGTTCTAATCAAAGAACGATTCAAATATTTAAGGGTATTATTTTAGTTATTGTCATAGATGCATTAGCGAAACTTTTAGGATTAAAGACACTTGAATTTCTTGCGGATATGTTTCTTAATTATGGCTTTCTTGCCATTATTATCATCTTTCAACCAGAAATACGTTCTTTGTTAGAAAGAATTGGGCAATCCAATATTTTTTCACGTATTAGTACATTGACAGGAAATGAAAAAGAAAATTTAGTTGATCAGATCGTAACTGCAGTTATGTTATTAAGTAAAGATCAAACTGGTGCTTTGATTTCAATTGAACAGTCACAGTTATTAGATGCATATATTGAAACCGGTGTTAAATTGAATTCTGATGTCACTGCAGAATTATTAACATCATTATTTGTTACAAGTACACCACTACATGATGGTGCTGTAATTATTCGCGGAGATAAGATTGCTTGTGCGAGTGCATATCTTCCTCCAACAAATGCAGATGTACCATCTAGATATGGCGCTCGTCATAGAGCTGCAATTGGCTTTTCAGAAGTTACAGATGCTGTGACAATCATTGTTTCTGAAGAAACAGGTGGTGTATCAATTACAGAAGGTGGTAAGATCTTCCAAATCGATAATGAAGAAACTTTAAGAAAGTATCTTCTAAAAGC
>CAVCCE010000096.1:0-6225 GCA_963600555.1 Duodenibacillus sp. | reverse complement strand
GTCGTTGCTGGTGTTGGTGAAAGAACACGTGAAGGTAATGACATGTATTATGAAATGAAGAACTCAGGAGTACTTAAGAATACAGTTCTTACATATGGACAGATGAATGAATCTCCAGGTGCGAGAATGAGAGTTGCGTTAAGTGCTCTAACAATGGCTGAATACTTTCGTGATGAAGAACATCAGGATGTATTGTTGTTCATTGATAACATCTTCCGTTTCACACAAGCAGGTTCTGAAGTATCAGCTTTGCTTGGACGTATGCCTTCAGCTGTAGGATATCAACCAACATTGGCTACTGAAATGGGTCAGCTACAAGAAAGAATCACATCTACAAAAGATGGTTCTATTACATCCGTACAGTGCGTATATGTACCTGCCGATGACTTGACAGACCCAGCTCCAGCTGCAACTTTCTCACACTTGGATGCGAAGCTAGTATTAGATCGTTCTATTGCCGCTTTAGGTATCTATCCTGCAGTAGATCCATTAGATTCATCTTCTCGTATGTTAGATCCACTTGTTGTTGGTGAAGAACATTACAAGGTAGCTAGAGCAGTTCAAGAAATCTTACAGAGATACAAGGAACTTCAAGATATCATTGCTATCCTTGGTATGGATGAATTGGGCGAAGAAGATAAGAAGATCGTTAACAGAGCTCGTCGTATTAGAAATTTCTTATCACAACCATTTAGTGTTGCGGAACAGTTTACAGGTATGAAGGGTGTATATGTACCAGTTAAGGATACAGTTCGTTCTTTCAAAGAAATCTTAGATGGAAAGTATGATGATCTACCAGAAGCTGCTTTCCTATCTGTTGGAACAATTGAAGACGTTGTGAAGAAAGCAGAGACTTTGAAATGAGTCAACTTCATGTAAGAGTTGTTACACCATTGGGAATCTATAAAGAATTTGATACACCAATCATTAACATTCAAACAGAAGATGGAAATCAAGGTGTATTACCAAATCATATGCCACTTGTAACAATGTTAAAGATTGGAACAATGACTTCTGATGAAAATGGTGTTAGAGAGACATACGCAATAAGTGGTGGATTGTTCTACTTTAGAAATAATCTTGCGGAAATTCTAACAGATGCCATTGAAAATAAGAATGACATTGACTTAGAAAGAGCTGAAAAGGCTAGGGCAAGAGCTGAAAAAAGATTACAATCAAATGATCCAAATGTGGATGTGAAAAGAGCGCAAATCGCATTAGCGAAAGCACTTAACAGAATCAACATTAAAGGTGTTAAGTAAGCATCAGTTAAGAACTGATGCTTTTTTAAATGCAAAAAAGTTTAACACATAGCCTAATTTAATGTATAATACTATTTAAGACACAGTAAATGAGGTGAATGATATGAATAACAAAAAAACAAATAAGAAAAGAGCATATACACTATTAAAAGGACATTATCCATATGCGTGCTTAACAGCTATAGTTGCGATGTTTCCTGCCTTATTTACTGTTTTGGCAGCATTGAATAATACAAATCTTCTTCAGAATGTTATTGATCAGAAATATTTGTATGCTTTTTATGCGGTGTTACTAAATATATTATTTTGGACATTAGCACATAGCACAAACTATCTTTTCTATGCGATGCAGAATAAATGTGCTAGATATGCTTTGATTGAATATAGAAAAGAAGTTTCAGAAGCTATGTCTCGTAATGAAAAAGTAGATATTGAATATTATAATTCTGCTATGAATAATGATGTTGTTCGTATTGAAGCAGCTGTGAAAGGTTTATATGAGATATTTGATGCTTTTATCAATTCTTTGTTTGGAATATTAGCAATGATCTATGTTCATTGGAGTATTATGGTATTTTCTTTATGCATGTTTGGATTGAATTTTTTATTAACAAAACTGATGGAAAAACCAGCTGGTAAAAATGAGATGCAATTATCTAAACTACAAAAAGAATTTTTAGGTGATTCTAGTGATGTATTAAATGGTTATTATGTTTTTGATGCATACAATGAAAAAACTACGATGTGTAAGAAGATTACTTCAATTACTACAGAATATGAAGGAAAACGTAATAAGTTAAATAATATTAGAGATTTATTAACAATATTGCCATTTTATGCAAGTATGATGGAACAAATGTTTTTAATGGCATTCGATATTATTATGATTATCGTTGGTGTAGTATTACCGGGAACTGTACTTACAGTAGGACAACTTGCAGGAAATCTATTTAATAATATTACTGGTATGGTATCTTCCTATACTTCTTATATTGGTTATGAGAGCGTATATCAAGAAAAGATTTCTATTCATTCTGAAGAAAAAACTACAATTAATGAAATCACAAATAAAGATTTATCAATCAATAATCTTTCATTTGCATATCCTGATAAACCAGAAGTAATTCATAAATTTACACAACAATTTAAAGAAGGAAAGAAGTATCTAATACTAGGTGAATCAGGTTGTGGTAAGTCAACAATGTTGAAATTGATCTTCAAACAATTAATAGATTATGAAGGAACAATAACATTAGGAAATACTGATTATAAGAATATTTCTAAAGAACAACTTCATGAAATCATAGGTTATGTTACACAAGATAGTTACGTATTTAATGATACAGTTCAAAATAATATTGAATTAGGCAGATTAGATGACTTAGATAAAAAGAATCAAGCTATCAAATTATCTAAAATTGATACAAGTACAGTAAAGATGGAAGATAATGCGAAACAAATGAGTGGTGGACAAATCCAAAGAGTTTGTTTAGCTAGAGAGTTGTATGAATATCATCCTATTGTATTAATGGATGAAGTAGCGAATGCGGTTGATGAATCCACTGCTAAGGAAATCTATAGTACAATGCTATCAAGTGATAGAACGATCATTGCGGTAGCACATTACTTACCAGCTGGTGTTGAAGAACAGTTTGATGAAGTAATTCATATGTAAAAAGAACGAGACAGCTCGTTCTTTTTAAGTCTTATTGTTTGTTTGGATCCTTGTGATTCTTAATGTAGATATTACATACTTTAATGATCTTGATCAAAGCAATGATTCCAAGAATGCATAGAACAAATAATATTACAATATATGCATTCATATAAATCAAAGCTAATGTATTAGTAGCACTGGACTTTAGCATATGAACTTACATCCTTAGAATAAGTTATGCCACTAACATTAAATGCACAGTGACCCTTGACAGTTGTCTCAACAAATCCTGTCTTAGGAGAATTTAGAGTTGTTGAAATACTGTAAGTTTCCCAAGATGAGAATCCAAACGCAACACCATCTTGATTTGCTCGTTTAGAATTTACACTTAATACTTTGTGATTATCTATATTTGTTGTGACGTTTAAAGTAACTTTAATTGTACAGCTTAAGAAACCACCAACCGTTACATCGAAATAACCATATCGATTAGCAGTGACAGGCATATTGCTAGCTAAAGAAATATTTGATTTTGATTCGTTTTTGAAGTGAAGCTCATTAACTTCAAAAGTACTAGCAATGTTACGGACTTGTTGAACTCCTTCAGAAATCGTTTCTTCAGTAATGACCTCTGGATATTCCGTAATATTAATATCTACATCATATTTATTAGCTTCCTCTTTTAATGCAAGCAGATAATCTTCTTTGGAAAGTGATGATGAATCTTCAGCCATAACTGGACAAAAAGATAGTGAAAGTAATAGAGCGAATAAAACTTGTAATAACCTTTTCATGATTTTACCTCCTGATATTACATGTCTTTTATTATTTAGGTACCTAATCTTTTATCTGTATACATACTAACATAATAATCATTTAGGGAATTGAATTGAGAATATTTTGCATAAAATGAGAAAAATTGGTATATTGAATTTAGTTAAGGGAATTGATATGGAATTAAATAATACAATTTTAATAGTTGATGATTCTCGTGATGATTTAAATCTAATTAAGAATAAAATCGTTTCTTTTTTCGAAAATAAAGAAATCAACTATGTGATTAGAGAATATTTACAGGAAGATAATCAATACATTAATGAAGAAAGTGATATTGCGTTTATTGATATATGCATGCCAATAAATGGTTTTGAAGTTGCTAGAAATATATTGAAAAACTCGCCTAATACAAAGATTGTATTTTGTACAAGTCATAATGAATTGGTTTTTGATTCCTTTCAAGTTGATTTGTTTGGGTTTGTTAGAAAAGATCATCTTGATGCTGATATAGAAAATGTGTTGGTTAAATATCTAGATAAAACCACATATTATACATATAAAATGAATGAAACAATTCCTTTGAAAAAGATACTATATTTTGAAGCATCGCATAGTTATGTTTTAATTCACTTGATGGATGAAATAAAGAAAGAACGTATTTCTTTAAAAAATCTAGAGATGCAGAAGCATAAGACTTTTTGTAAGATTTCTAGTTCTTATATAATCAATATGGATTATATAAGGGAATGGGAAAAAGAAAATATAATAATGTCTAATGGAGATGTTGTTTATTTGAGCAGGTCATATAAACAACAATTCAAGATTGCATATGCTAAATATTTGTTAGAGAGATGATATGGCAAGAGAATTGGTTATTTATAATATTATACAAATATGTTTAATTACTATATTCTATTATTCTAGTATAAAAGAAAGTAAATTTATAAAAGTATTTCTTAGTGTATTATTTTCATTTATATATATTTTATTCTTTATGAATTTTAAAGAATATATGATAAATGCATCATATTTATTCATAATTCCATATATTGTGATTACTATAGTATTGGTGTTTGTTAATAAAAGATCCATTTCAATAAATGTTCGTTTATCAATCCTTCCACATATATTCATTACAAGTTCATTTTTAATATCCTTATATGTAATATCTTTATATGAATATTGGCTAATAGATATAGAGAAAGTATTAGAAAATAATATATCATCTGTTTTAATATTATCTTTGATTGTGGAAGTAATTTGGATGTTAATTATAAAAAGGAATAATCAATCTGTAATAAAAAATAATTCATTATTTAGTGTGATTCTTATAGATATTGATATGTTATTAATGGTTGTTGAAAATTATATTTTCACCACAAAGTTTTCTACTATAGAATGGATAATAGTTTTGTTTTCAGTAGCTCTATTATTATTCACAATACTTTATGAATCAAGGAATGATCATGAGTTACAAAAAACAACGGAAGAATTATATACAATAAAACATGATTTAAAACATGCTTTAACAATGATCAAGGTAAATGAACTTGAAGAAGAATTAAATCATGTATTTATTCCTATACACACAGGTAATCAAGTAATAGATACGATCTTGAATCAAAAATTAGAAATATTAAAGGATAAAGGGATTGAATATAAGTGTTACGTAAATATAACAGAAAATATCAATATATCAGAAGAAGATTTTTCAACAATATTAATAAACTTATTAGATAATTGTATTGAACATTGTGGTGGAAAAGATAAATTTGTATCTATCTATATTTATAATAAAAATAAAAATTTGATACTAAAGGTATCAAATACGATTGAAGATAATATTCTAGACCAAGATGGAAATATAAAAAGAAAAGAATATTTAAAAGGGCATGGATATGGAATGTATTCTATAAAAAAGACGGTAGATAAATATGATGGAATTATAAATTTAACAGAAGAAAACCACAACTTCTGTTGTGGTATCGTGTTTTTTGGGGAATGATCAATCATTCCCTTTTTTGTGCTCTTGAATGTAAATATCACATACATTACATATCTTAAAACACGTAATGATTCCAACAATCATTAAAGTGATTTCTAAACCAATCATTAATATTCCTAACATAATAACCCTCAACAATTCTCTAACATGATTTTTATGATTTCTTTGTCAGTTTCTGCCATACCATCATGTGCTAATTGACCAACATTTTTAATTGTATCTTCAACACTTCCTCCAACGATTCCATCACCACCATAGAATTCTTTACCATGCATGTACATCTGCATACCTAACAATCCACTTTCTACACCTGAAGCAATCTTAGCAGCGCAACTTGCCTTAGCACCATCACATACAACACCGGAATTGATAGCTAAAGCATTCGCTACTGTATGGGAGATTTCATTTAGTTTTCCTCCATATAGATACATGATTCCTGCACCAGCTCCACAGCCAGCACTAGTAGCTCCACAATATGCGGATAAACAACCAATACCAGTTTTTAAATGAATGCTAGTTAAGTT
>CAVCCE010000095.1:0-6226 GCA_963600555.1 Duodenibacillus sp. | reverse complement strand
AACAGCTGCTGCTGGTTATTCTTCTTATGGTAACCAGATTGGACTAGCTACAGGTCATGTTACAGAAATCTATCATCCAGGTTATGTCGCAAAGAGAATGGAAGTTGGTGGTGTTATCGCTGCTGCTCCAAGTGAAAATGTCGTTCGTGAAAGGCCTGAAGCAGGTGATGTAGTTATCTTGTTAGGTGGTAAGACAGGAAGAGATGGATGTGGAGGCGCAACTGGTTCCTCTAAGTCTCACAATGTTGAATCATTAGCGAAAGATGGTGCTGAAGTTCAAAAGGGTAATGCGCCTGAAGAAAGAAAACTTCAAAGATTATTCCGTAACCCAGAAGCTACTAAGCTAATCAAGAGATGTAATGACTTTGGTGCAGGTGGTGTATCTGTTGCGATTGGAGAACTCGCAGATGGATTACATATCGATCTAAACAAAGTACCTAAGAAGTATGAAGGTTTAGATGGAACGGAACTAGCTATTTCTGAATCTCAAGAAAGAATGGCTGTTGTTGTACGTAAAGAAGATGCTGAAAAGTTCCAAAAGCTCGCAGATGAAGAAAATCTAGAATCTACAGTTGTTGCGAAAGTAACAGAAGAAGCTAGAATGATCATGTATCTAGATGGTGTAGATATCGTTAATATCTCTAGAGAATTCTTAAATACAAATGGTGCGAAGCGTTATACAAATGTAGAAGTAGAAAATCATGAAGATAAGAAGATCGTTCTTGAATCTAAACCAATGATTGAAAGAATGAAAGAACTCGCAAGTGATTTGAATGTATGTTCTCAAAAGGGTCTTGTTGAAAGATTTGACTCTACGATTGGTGCAGGAACTGTTTTAATGCCATTCGGTGGAAAGACGCAGTTAACACCTGCACAAGCAATGTGTGCAAAGATTCCTGTATTGAATGCTGAAACAAATACAGCTTCATTGATGGCTTGGGGATTTGATCCATATGACATGAGTGATAATCCATTTACTGGTGCGCAAGAATCTGTTATTTCATCTGTTTCTAAGATCGTAGCTGCAGGTGGTTCATGGCATCATACTTGGATGTCATTCCAAGAATACTTTGGACATATGTATACAGATCCAAAGAGATGGGGACAACCATTCTCTGCATTACTAGGTGCATTAAAAGCTCAACAAGAATTAGAAATTGGAGCTATTGGTGGTAAGGATTCAATGTCTGGTACATTTGAAGATATCGATGTTCCACCAACACTTGTTGCTTTCTCCGTTTCAACATGTAAAGCTGATAAAGCAGTTTCTAGTGAATGGAAGGGTGCAGGACATAATGTTTATGTTCTAAAGCCTACTTATGATGCTTATGGTAATCCTGATTGGGAGAGTGTAAGAAAGACATTCGATACAGTTGAAGAGCTTATCAAGGATGGCAAGGTATATTCTGTATGGACACTTGAAAATGGTGGATGTGCAGAAGGTATTCTGAAGTGTGCTTTAGGTAACCAAATTGGTTTTGCGTTAGATCATAATATCGCTAGTGATGACTTGTTCCAAAAGTGCTATGGTGCATTCGTGATTGAAACAGATCAAATATTAGATGAAGGTGTTCTTTTAGGTAAGACAATTGAAGAATATGAATTCATTACAAGTGAAGGAACGATTTCTTTCAATGAATTACAAAAAGTATATGAAGATAAACTTCAACCTGTATATCCATATACAGATGTAAATCCTGAAAAGACAATTGAAGAAATCAATTATCATTCTAAGGAAGTATTACATGCTAGTTATACTGTTGATAAACCACATGTATTGATTCCTGTATTCCCTGGAACAAACTGTGAATGGGATACAGCACATGCGTTTGAAAGAGCTGGTGCAGAGACAGAAATCTATGTTATTAAGAATCTAACAAGTGCAGCAATTGAAAAGAGTGCTACGGAATTTGCTGAAAAGATCAAGAAGTCTCAAATCATTGCGATACCTGGTGGATTCTCTGGTGGTGATGAACCAGAAGGTTCTGCGAAGTTCATTACAGCTTTCTTTAGAAATCCAAAGGTCAAGGAAGCTGTTTGTGATTTGTTGGATAATAGAGAAGGTTTGATGTGTGGTATCTGTAATGGTTTCCAAGCATTGATCAAGTTAGGTCTTGTTCCATATGGAAAGATCATTGATACTGATGAACATTGTCCTACATTAACATTCAATACAATTGGTAGACACCAATCGATGTTAGTAAGAACAAGAATCGCTTCTAATAAGTCTCCATGGTTGAAACATACAAAACCAGGTGAGATCCATACGGTCGCTATTTCACATGGTGAAGGTAGATTTGTTGCGGATGATGATGTTTTAAAACAACTCATTGAAAATGGACAAGTAGCTACACAATATGTTGATCTAGATGGTAAACCAACAAGTGATGTACGTTACAATCCAAATGATTCCTATTTGGCAATTGAAGGTATTACTTCACCAGATGGAAGAGTATTTGGTAAGATGGGTCACTCTGAAAGAAGTGGTGACAATATGTATGTAAATATTCCTGACAAGAATCTAGAAGAAGAAATCTTCAAGAGTGCAGTAGAATATTTTAAGTAATCAAAAAGGATATTGAGTGAATCAATCACTCGATATCCTTTTTACATACGAATAACTTCATGAAGCTTGTGGCGTTTCCTCCCACGGTCTAAAGACCTGTGGGTTTCCACGCCACAAGCTTTATAAAAAAGACCAATGCACATGCATTAGTCCTTCTTTTCTCCAATCCACTTTAATTCATATTCACCAGTAACTTCTAGAACTCCACCATTTGTTAAATCAATAGAATCTTCTGATTCATAGTAATCTTTGACTCTTCCTAGTGAATCTTTTACATGTAATCCAGCATCATTTAATGCCTTTACTTTATATACACCAGGTCTTAATGATTTAGGGATGTTATATACACCAGGTGTGATACGTAATTCATTATCATTTTGAATGTAGATGAGATGTTCATCTTTATGATTTTTAGCAGCGTTAACCTTTTGATAGAATCTTTCTCTGATAAAGAACAATTCAGCATTTTCTACAGCGTAAGTAAATGTCTTAGTTGGAGTAACGACTTTGATCTTATCTTGTTCGTTTGTATTTCTTACGACATATCCTAATCTATGACAGTTAACGATATGCTCACTCATAAAGTAAACAGCAGCTTCTGTTTCATATAACATACCTTCGATCTTAACAGATTCTTTTTTATTAACTGCATCAGGAATGTTATTAATTGTATTCTTTCTGATTTCAACGATACTTCTAGGAGCGTATTCATTTGGAATACTACTAGCTGAGACTCTTAGATTAGCTCTAATAGCATTGATACAATGTTCCCCTTCATGTAATAGGATCTTAGGTAATGGATATAATCTTGCGATGACATCTTCTGGTTTATTTGTTTCTAGATATGTATCCATGATCATATCTTTCATATTTGATTGAGCAGTTACGATTCTTTGGAATATATCGTATTTCATAGGGAGATCATAGTTACTAATGATATCTCTACAATTCTTACATAAATAATGACCGTCAGATAGTTTTTCTGGTCGATTGAATAATCCTCCTGTTTGAGATAAGCAGAAGTCACATACTTTTTTTGCCATAAGATTCCTCCTATTCCATATCATTATAACTGAAATATTAGATTCAATGAAATATTGCGCATTTATTATAATTGATATTGGAGGAAAAGTGGAAAGAAAATATAGTAAGAATCATGCATAAATAATAGAATAATTGGTATTTTGACACACACGGTTCTGTGGATTTGTAAATTTTTTGAAAAAGTTATTGACATAAGATGGATAAGAAATGTAATATATACGAGCTTAGCGAAATTGGCTTTACTATGTGTAGAGCCAAAAAATAAGACTAAGAATGACGCACACGGTGTCGTGTGCATGAGCGAAAGGAGAAAGAAAATGCCAACAATAAACCAGTTAGTACGTAAAGGTCGTACTGATAAAGTTTACAAGTCAAAGTCCCCTGCATTAAACAGAGGATTCAACAGTTTGAAGAACAGACCTACAAACTTGAGCAGCCCACAAAAGAGAGGTGTTTGCACTCGTGTAGGTACAATGACTCCTAAGAAGCCAAACTCTGCATTAAGAAAGTATGCCCGTGTAAGACTATCCAATGGTATGGAAGTTACAGCATATATTCCAGGTGTAGGACATAACTTACAGGAACACTCCGTAGTTATGATCAGAGGTGGCCGTGTTAAGGATCTACCAGGTGTTCGTTACCACATCATCAGAGGTACATTAGATTGTGCTGGTGTTAACGAAAGAAATCAGTCCCGTTCATTATACGGTGCTAAGAAGCCTAAGAAGTAAGAGATAGAGAGGAGAATTTAATATGCCAAGAAAAGGTTATGTAGCAAAGCGTGACGTATTACCAGATCCAATCTATAACTCAAAGTTAGTTACAAAGTTAATTAACAAGATCATGATTGATGGTAAGCGTGGAACAGCACAGACAATTTTGTATGATGCATTCGCTTCAATCGAAAAGAAAACAGGCGAGAACCCAATGGAAGTATTCGAAAAGGCTCTCGGAAATGTAATGCCTCAACTAGAGTTGAAGGTAAGACGTGTTGGTGGTGCAAACTACCAAGTACCAGTAGAAGTATCTGCTGAAAGAAAATTAACATTAGGTCTCAGATGGATCGTTAACTATTCAAGACTCCGTCATGAGAACACAATGGAAGAAAGACTTGCTAACGAAATCATGGATGCAGCTAATGGAACAGGCGCTTCTGTTAAGAAGAGAGAAGATGTTCATAAGATGGCTGAAGCAAACAAGGCGTTTGCTCACTTCCGTTGGTAATTAGAGAAAGGGGTTAATAATGCCAAGAGAGTTCCCATTAAACAAAATTCGTAATATCGGAATCATGGCTCACATTGATGCTGGTAAGACAACAACAACTGAACGTATCCTTTATTACACAGGTAAGATTTACAAGATCGGTGAGACTCACGATGGCGCTTCCCAGATGGACTGGATGGCTCAGGAACAAGAACGTGGTATCACAATCACTTCTGCAGCTACAACATGTCACTGGAAAGACTGTCAGATCAACATTATCGATACACCAGGTCACGTAGACTTCACAGCTGAAGTTGAAAGATCACTTCGTGTATTAGATGGTGCTGTAACAGTCCTTGACTCCAAGGCTGGTGTTGAACCACAGACAGAAACTGTTTGGAGACAGGCTTCTGAATATAAGGTTCCTCGTATCGTTTTCTCAAATAAGATGGACGCTACAGGTGCTGACTTCGATATGAGTGTTAACTCTATTGGAGATCGCTTAGGTGCTAAGGCAGCTGCTATCCAGATGCCAATTGGTGCTGAAGCAAGTTTCCGTGGAATCATTGACTTAGTTACAATGAAACAGGAAATGTATGCAAATGACTTAGGTACAGATATCCAAGTTATTGATATTGAAGATCAATTCAAGGAAGAAGCTGAAGCAAAGCATGCTGCTTTGTTAGAAGCTATTGCTGACTATGATGAAGATCTTATGATGAAAGTTCTTGAAGGTGAAGAACCAACAGTTGAAGAAATCAAGTCTGCTATCCGTAAGGGTGTTATGACTTCTGAATTCTTCCCAGTACTTTGCGGTTCTGCTTATAAGAACAAGGGTGTTCAGATGTTATTGGACGCTGTAGTTGATTACTTACCAGCTCCAACAGATATCGACGCTATCGCTGGTACATTACCAAATGGCGAAGCTTCAAGCCGTAAGCCAAGTGATGATGAACCATTCTCAGCTCTTGCATTTAAGATTGCTACAGACCCATTCGTAGGTAGATTAACATACTTCAGAGTTTACTCTGGACATGCTACTGCTGGTTCTTATGTATTAAATGCTACAAAGGGCAAGAGAGAAAGACTAGGTCGTCTTGTAAGAATGCATGCTAACCACCGTGCTGATATCGAAGAAGTTTATACTGGTGATATCGCTGGTGCCGTTGGTCTAAAGTTTACAACAACATCCGATACTCTCTGTGATGAAAATGCACCAATCGAATTGATGCAGATGGTATTCCCAGAACCAGTTATCCAGATGTCTGTTGAACCAAAGACAAAGGCTGACTCTCAAAAGATGGATGCTGCTCTTCAGAAGCTTGCTGAAGAAGACCCAACATTCAGAGCTTATACAGATGAAGAAACAGGTCAGACAATCATCGCCGGTGTCGGTGAACTTCAACTTGATAT
>CAVCCE010000094.1:0-6313 GCA_963600555.1 Duodenibacillus sp. | reverse complement strand
ATCTTGATTGATGAATCTAGAACACCATTGATCATTTCTGGTGGTCAGAAACAAACTGCGAATCTTTACTTACAAGCAGATCGTTTCGTAAAGAAGTTAACAAAAGATGAAGACTATGAAATCGATGCTAGAAGCAAGAGCGTTACATTGACTGAAGAAGGTGTATCCAAGGCTGAAAGAATGTTTAAGGTAGAAAATCTTTATGACATTTCTCATACACAGTTATTACACCATATCAATCAAGCTATGAAGGCAAACTACATCATGATCAGAGATATTGATTATGTCGTAGATAATGAAGAAGATGAAATCGTTATTGTCGATCCTAATACAGGTCGTTTGATGAAAGGTAGACAATGGTCTGATGGTCTTCATCAAGCCGTTGAAGCAAAAGAAGGCATTTCGATCAAACAAGAAACGACTACTTTGGCTACGATCACATATCAGAACTTCTTCCGTCTTTATAACAAATTAGCTGGTATGACAGGTACAGCTAAGACAGAAGAAGAGGAATTCCTAGAAATCTACAACATGTATGTAGTAGAAATTCCTACAAATAGACCAGTTGCACGTGTGGATTATCCTGATGCAGTCTATGGTACAAAGAAGGCAAAGTTCAAAGCTTTGGTTGAAGAAGTAAAAGAAAGACACGAAACAGGACAACCAATCTTAGTTGGTACGATTGCGGTAGAAACTTCAGAATTGATTTCTAAGTACTTAACAGAAAGAAAGATTCCTCACAATGTATTGAATGCTAAGAATCATGCTCGTGAAGCTGAAATCATTTCTCACGCTGGTGAAAAGGGTGCAGTTACGATTGCGACAAACATGGCAGGTCGTGGTACGGATATCAAGCTTGGTGAAGGTGTCAGAGAACTTGGTGGTCTATGTGTATTGGGTTCTGAAAGACATGAATCTAGACGTATTGATAATCAGTTGAGAGGTCGTGCTGGTAGACAAGGTGATCCTGGTATGAGTAGATTTTTCGTATCTGTTCAAGATGATCTGATGGTTCGTTTCGGTTCTGAAAGAATGGAAGGAATCTTTGCTTCATTAGGTGATGAAGCTGTTGAATCTAAGGCTATCACAAAGGCTATTTCTTCTGCACAAAGAAGAGTAGAAGGTGTGAACTATGATGCTCGTAAACAATTATTACAATATGATGATGTCATGAGACAACAGAGAGAAACAATGTATGAACAGAGAGATTTCATTCTTGAAAATGATGATGTACATACAGTTGTACAACAGATGTTTAAGAGAGTTATCTCTGATATGGTTTCTTCTTATACAGACTTTGAATCTAGAAGCCAAGATGTTGATACAGAAGGTTTGATCAAGGGATTGAATGATATTGGTTTCAAGGATCTTGTTACAGAGATGGATCTTGCTGGAAAGAATAGAGAAGATATTTCAGACTTTGTTTATGGTAAAGCTTGGGAATACTATGAAAAGAAGGTTGAACCAGTACAAGATAAGATCAGAAATGTTGAAAAGGAAGTATCTTTGAGAACGATCGATAGAGCTTGGTCTAATCACATTGATACAATGGATAAGTTAAGAAATGGTATTGGATTAAGAGGATATGCTCAATCAAATCCTTTACAAGCATATGTACAAGAAGGTTATCAGTTGTTTGAGGATATGATGGCTACGATTTCTCAGGAGATCGTTACGTTCTGTATGAATGTACGTGTAATCCCAGCATCTGAAGCAAACAAGGAGGCGTAATGGAACTATATGAGATGAAGCAGTCTGTTTTAAAGAATCAAGATAAATTGAAGTCTATGGGTGCTTCACTCGATCTTGAATCCAAACGCAAACAGATTGAAGAAAACAATTTAAAGATGCAAGAAGCTGACTTTTGGAATGACCAAAAAGCAGCTCAGAAACTAATCAAGAATAATAACCAATTAAAACAATTGGTTGATAGTCATGATGAATTAACAGGTATTCTTTCTGACTTAAGTGATTCAATCAATGAATTAAGTTCTACATTTGATGAAGATATGAATGAACTTGTTCAAGAAGAGTTTACAGAAGCTAGTAAGAAGTTTGAAGAATTTGAGATCCAAGTTCTTTTATCAGGACCATATGACAATCACAATGCAATTCTAGAAATCCATCCAGGTGCTGGTGGTACAGAAGCAATGGACTGGGCTGGAATGTTATATCGTATGTATATGCGTTATTGTGAAAGAAAAGGATATAAAATTACATTACTGGATTATCAAGAAGGTGAAGAAGCTGGATTGAAGTCTTGTTCTGTACAGATTGAAGGTCCTATGGCATATGGATATTTGAAAGCAGAGAATGGTGTTCATAGATTAGTACGTATTTCACCATTTGATTCTAACGCAAGAAGACATACATCGTTTGCTTCTGTAGAAATCGTTCCAGAGTTTGATGATGATATGGAAATTGAAATCGATGATAAAGATCTTGATGTCATAACAATGCGTTCTTCTGGTGCAGGTGGACAGCATATCAATAAGACAGACTCTGCAGTACGTATGACGCATAAGCCAACAGGTATTACGGTCTTCTGTCAAACACAACGTTCTCAGTTACAAAACCGTGAAGCTTGTTTGAATCAGTTGAAGAGTAAGTTACTTCAATTAAAGATTCGAGAACAAGAAGAAAGAATGGCTTCTATCAAAGGTGAAGTAAAAGCAAATGAATGGGGATCACAGATCAGATCTTATGTATTTGCGCCATATACAATGGTAAAAGACTTAAGAACTGGACATGAAGTTGGTAATATTCAATCTGTCATGGATGGTGATCTAGATGGATTTGTTGATTCTTATCTAAGAAGTCAGATTACTAGTGATATCGATGAATAAGACAATTGAGATAACAATTGAAGAAAAAGAAAACAGCCTTCCACTTAAGGCTGTTTTGAGTAAGAGCGTTGGTTTAAGTAGAAGAGAGATATCTAGATTAAAGTTCAATCATGGTCTACTACTAAATGGAAATGAATGTAGGGTAACAGAAATCGTACATACAAATGATGTCATTACATTAACATTCTTAGAAAAAGATCTGCCACATGTATTAAGAATGATTGGTACACCAGATATCTTATATGAAGATGAAGATCTTGTGGTAGTGAATAAACCTGCAGGAATGGTATGCCATCCTACACATGAACATATTGATGATGATATGGGTACATTGTTACAGAACTATTATGGAAGTGGATTTATGATTCGTTCTATTGGTAGATTAGATAAAGAAGTATCTGGAATCATGATCTATGCTAAAAGTCAGATAGCTGCTTCTCGTTTAAGCTCACAACGTTCAAAAGAAAAATTACATAAGGTATATCACGCTATCGTAGAAGGACTCTTTGAAGAAAAGAGTGGTACATTAAAGTATTCTCTAGCTAGACAAGAACATGGGAAACAAAGAAAGATCTCAGATGATGGAAAAGCGTGTATTACGCACTACAAGGTATTAAAAGAATATGAAGAATATTCTTTTGTGGAAATATGGATTGAAACAGGTAGGACACATCAGATAAGAGCTGGTATGGCTAGTGTAGGACATCCTCTATGTGGGGATTCTTTATATGGTGGTTCAAGAGATTTGATTGATAGACCAGCATTACATTGTGCTAGAGTGGATTTGTTACAACCATTTGATCAAACACCAATCCATATTGAATTAGAAGAACCAGAAGATATGAAAAGACTAATCACATTGTGATTAGTCTTTTGTATATATGAATTGAAATGATTTCTGATCAAGTGTATATCCATTTTCAAAGGATACTTCTTTATTCATGAATAGATCAATACCTTTACTAACACCAGCATCAAAATACATTTGTGTTGGTTCTGTATCGATATTTAGTGAAAAGATCAATTGTTCATTCTCTTTTCTTCTAACAAATACAAGTTGTTTATTTTGAATATACAATTGTTGATAATCACCATCTGTAAGAATGGAATATTGAGATCTTATGCTATTCAATTTTTGAATGAGATTAGTTAAGTCATTCCATTCAGGTTTATCAAAACAAGGACGTAAGTCATCATCTGAAGTATTTGTGCGTGTACCTGTAACGCCCCATTCACTGCCATAATAGATACAAGGAATCCCTGGCATTGCATACATCAAAGCATAAATGAGTGGTAGATCATTCTTATCTGTCAATTCTGAAGCGATACGATTGACATCATGATTATCTACAAAGCTTACTAGATGTTTTCCTGTATAAAGACACCATGGATCTTTTCCAAATTGTCTGTTTAAAGAATAACCAATCTCAAATAGATTCATAGTATTCATAGAAGAATAC
Source organism: Duodenibacillus sp. (assembly GCA_963600555.1). Taxonomy (GTDB): domain Bacteria; phylum Bacillota_I; class Bacilli_A; order Erysipelotrichales; family Erysipelotrichaceae; genus Bulleidia. Next base: position 2,007 of record CAVCCE010000094.1, on the reverse strand, counting down.
AATCCTTTTCTACATTCATAGTTTGTTACAGAATCTAGTAGACCATCATTCATGATCTGGTTGTAATCTCCACCAATCATTTCTCCTAGAAAGAAGAAATCTGGATGATAGGAACGTATATGATCACATAGTTCATGCATGAAGTTACGATCGACCATGTAAGCTACATCTAATCTTAGACCATCAATATGAAACACATTGATCCATTCATCAACACAATGAATGAGATAGTTTCTTACATCAGGGTTATACATATTGAGTTTAACAAGTTCTTGATGACCTTCCCATCCTTCATACCAGAAACCATCTTCATGATTTGTATCATCAAAATTGATATGAAACCAATCTTTATAGGATGAATCCCATTTCTTTTCAATGACATCTTGAAAGAAAGGAAAACCTCTTCCTACGTGATTAAATACACCATCTAAAATAATAGAGATTCCATTGTGATGTAATACATCACATACTTCTTTGAAATCTTCATTTGTTCCTAAACGACAATCTATCTTTGTATAATCTCTTGTATCATATCCATGTCTATCACTTTCAAAGATAGGATTGAAAAGAATAGATGTGATTCCTAATTGTTTGAAATGAGGAACCCATTCTTTTACTTTTAAGATACGATGTTGAAGAATACCATCATTTTCTTTAGGTGCTCCACAAAAACCGATTGGATAGATCTGGTACATTGTTTGATTGAAGTCCATTATAGTTCTCCTTCAAGATAACGATGGATCATTTCAGCTGTAATACTAGCATCATCATTAGGATCTGCGTATTTATCTTCTCTTGTGATCCATTCCGCAATCTTTAATTCTTGATCATCTAATGAAATCTTTTGATTTCCATGAGCGTGAGCGACATACGTAAATATCAAAGAAGAAGACCATGCCCAAGGTTGATCTTTGTAGTAAGTTAGATCAGTAATATCAAGACCTGTTTCTTCCTTTGATTCTCGAATAGCTGCTTCTTCTGCGGTTTCACCGATTTCGATGAATCCCGCAACCAATGCATATTTCGAGTAGGAAGCATGCGCATATTTTGTAACCAATAATTCATCATTATCATTTTTGATGGCTACGATAACGACAGGATTGATCCTAGGATAAACAAGGTTTCCACATTTTGGACAACGCATGGCTCTTTCTTTTGTATCATCTTCCATTCTAGAAGAACATCTACCACAGAATGTATTATTTCGATACCAATCATAGAGATGCCAACCAGTAATGCCCGCAAACGCATTGACTTTAGGTTCATATTTTCGAAGTGATTGAATATCTAAAGAAAGGGGTTGGAGATATTCTAGATCACCAAGATAGTAATTCGTTGAATCGATTTGAAATAGATAACGTAGTGATATTTCCTGAGAAATATCTGAATAATGATAAAAAGTACGATCTTGTTTTAATAATATATTTCTACCATCATAAGAAAGAATGACATCGTCATTCTTAGGTTGTGTAGGTTGAAAATGATTTTTAAATTGATGTGGAAGTATTGTTTGATACATAAAAATGTCTTGCCCTCAATAATTTAATTATACAGAAAATAAATTTTAAAAAATAGACTATTCTTATAAAATATCTGGACTATATTATAAGTACAAACAAAGAAGTACTTCTAACAAACAGGAGGAAAACATATGAAGGAGATACTACTCGAAATTTAGAAATGTTCTTCTAATCATTATGCAGAAATAATTAGGAGAACAAATAATAAGTATCATTGATCTTAACAAATAATGAAGGATCAAAAAACAAAAAGAAAGTAGAAAAGTCTGCATAAGAGCTAGACCAATGGACAACGTAAATTAATACAATTGAATAGTATAGAGATTCAGGGATATCCTGATGATAATTAGACTACAGTATCTAGAAAATAAAAGAGATAGAGAACAATTCTTGTAAAGAAAAGAATTGTTCTTTTTGTTTAGAAATTTTTACCTTTTTTATGGGATTTTGAAAAAACATGTGAATAGGAATATAGGAGGAACTATTT
>CAVCCE010000093.1:0-6357 GCA_963600555.1 Duodenibacillus sp. | reverse complement strand
GCGAAAGAAATGTTATCTAACGATGAACCTTTAGATAAGATCATAAAATACACTGGTTTATCTAATGATGAAATCTTAAAACTCAAGTAAGAAAAACATGCACATCAATTGATGTGCATGAATCATTATTTAAACAAAGCCATTTGTTGGCAACGAGCAGCTGCAGGATCCAAATCAAATTCTGCAGGTTCAAATCTAGGGCATACGCTTTCTGAATTAGCAATAACAGAAGATGCCAATCTAGTACCAATTTCACAAGATTGTTTTAATGTCTTTCCATATGTCAATCCAACCGCAACACCAGAGAAGAATGCATCCCCAGCTCCAGTTGTATCAACCACTTGTGTCTTTTGAGGAGGAACAAAACCATATTCACCCTCTTCATTTACATAGATAGCACCTTTGTCGCCTAATGTAACAACAAAGTTAGAATAATGTGCTGTTCGTGCCTGTTTCGCAATCGTCTTAGCCAATTCTTCAGGATCATAAGAAGTATAATCTTCAGAAAATAATGTAGAAGCTTCCTGATCATTACATACAACGCAACCTGTACGTTTCATTAGGTCTCTTCTTTCCATCGCAATTGACATATTACTTACAACAGCATATACCTTGATACCATGTTTATCAGCCAAATCGAAGATTCGATTCAATAAATCTGCATCCATATCGATTTCCACAACGATACTATCTGAGTTTTCAAATATCTCATCTCCATAGTCATCAAGAATATGGTTGATTTCAGACAAATCCGGACGTTGAGAAATAGATGCTACGACATCACCTGTATTATCAAATATCGCAAGCCATGTACCAAGTCCACCATCTACTTTACGAATATATTTTGTATTCACCTTGTGTCTATCTAATTTCGCAATAACATCTAATGATGTGCCTGAATGATCTACTACACTAATGAATGTAGGTCTTAATTCAACATTTGCGATATCTTCCGCAACATTTCTACTTACACCACCATGTACCTGTAGTACCTTACCAGCATTTCTTCCTGAAGGAATATATTTCTTGTTTGGGTAACCTTTTATATCTACAAAAACCGCTCCAAAAACTGTAATTGGCATGTCAAATCCTCATTTCTTTTACAAATAGGATACAAGAATTTAACAGTAGAAACAACACTTTTTTATGGTTGTAAGCTTTCAATAAACCATCTGTTTTTCTCTAAATAAAGATTCCTTCTTTGTCCTTTGATTAAACAAACAAATCGCAAACCACATCCTCCAACTTGTGATGCTCTTCTTTCTCTACTAACGATTTTATCAATTTGGTAATTCTTACCATTTTCCCAACAAACATATAATGGAACAATATTTCCATTTTTTGTCTGTTTAACGATTACATCAACATATCTCTTATAATATTCCATCATATCCTCCATAATTTATTATAAAAAGAAATATGTTCATTACAATATCAAATGCAACACTTTTTATCATTTTTATTGTGCATTACATATTTAAAAGCTAAAATAAAGATATGACATTACAAGATATTATATTAGATTACAAGAAAAGATCAGGATTATCTACTTCTCAGATTGCGTTGAAATTAGGTGTAGCTAGATCTACAGTCATGCGTTGGGAGAAAGGAGATGTTACACAGATTACTTCTAAAGTATGTGCTGGATTATCCAAAATCGTAGGTTATGATGTTACGCCATTTCTAAAAGGAAATGATGGCAGAGTTAAAATGCCGATACTAGGATATGTCAAAGGTGGATATGATATGTTCGCAGAAGAAAACTACCTTGGAGAAGAAGATGCTTCCCTATCAGAAAAGCAATTGGGAGATTACTATTTAAAAGTAGAAGGATCTTCAATGATTGGTGTAGGTATCATGCCAGGATCTCTTGTACTAGTACGTTCCACAAATCATCTTACAAGCGGAAAGATTGGCGTTATCATGATTGGTGAAGAAGTCACTGTAAAACGTTTCCTCATCAAAAATAAAATGATCATATTAGAAGCTGCAAATCCAGAAGTAGAAAATAGATACTTTACGCAACAAGAAATCAAATCATTACCCGTAAGAGTAATTGGTGAAGTATTATCTGTAAAAACTTATCTTTAAAAAAACTTGCCAGATATTTCTGACAAGTTTTTTATTAGTCTGCAAGAACTAAATGACGATATCCAGTTACACCAGCTGCATGGTATTCAATACCACTTAACTTAGGATTCTGTAATGCTGTATTACCTGATTGATAAAGTGGTACAACAGCAGCATCTTCACTAATTAATAATTTTTCTGCTTCTGCGAAGTCTTCCCATCTCTTTTCAGCATCTGCAGCATCTGTAACTTCAGCTGCTGTCATCAATGCATCATATTCATCAGACTGGTATTGTCCAGCATTAGAATTACTCTTAGAGTTGAAAAGATCCATATATGTCTGAGGATCTGCATAGTCAGGGCCCCATCTCGTTAAACCAATATCATAATCATGGTTGTTCATATCAGACATTCTTGTTTTCTTAGGTTCACAATTGCCTGTAATCGTAAATCCAACTTTTTCTAAAGCTTCCATTACATAAGCAGCAACATTCTTTGTTACATCTGAATCTTCATATAAGAACTCAAGTTCAACTGTCGATACACCTAGTTCCTCACAACCAGCTTCAAACGCTTCTTTTGCTTTATCTAAGTCATAACCAAGAGTCACATTACCAGCAATATCACGGTAATCCTTACCATCTGAATTGATAGCAGTAGACTTTGTAACGATTCCTTCTGCAGCAACACTACCATCCTTCAATACAGTTTCACACATTGTTTCTGTATCAACAGCATATGCAATTGCTTTACGGATATTCACGTTAGAAAGATACTCATTACCATAGTTCAAAGATAGATACCATGAATAACCAGATAAGTAATTAATGACATCATCTCTATCAGAATAATCATCAATAACTTCACTTGTTAACTTAACATAGTCTAAGTTACCTGCTTCATAGTCTAAGATAGCAGATTGTCCTTGAATCAAACGGAAATTGATTTCATCAACATTTTCTGTATAGTTATCAACATCCCAGTATTGATCATTCTTAACAAAGCTATAAGAATCACCAACTGTCCAAGAATCCATTAAGTATGGTCCACAATAAATCATATCATCTACTGATAAAGCGTATTGATCACCTTCTTCTTCAACAAACTTTTCATTTAATGGATATAAAGAAGGAAATGCCATCAATGTCAAGAAATAATCACATGGTAAAGAAAGATGTACAACAAATGTATGATCATCAGTAGCTTCCCAGCTTTCAGCATTAACAGTATTCGTTTCAGCATTAGTATCAATTAAGAATGAATAATCGCTTGCCGTATCTGGATCAATCAAACGGTTCCAAGCATACACAAAGTCATTTGCCGTTAGATCTTCTCCATTGCTCCACTTTGCATCTTCACGAATGTGGAATGTATAAGTAAGAGAATCATCACTTACCTCCCAACTCTCAGCAAGATCAGGTTGAGCAACACCATCAGAATCAAGTTGTACAAGGCCTGACATACAAAGTCCTAAAGCTTGTAATGATGTTCCATCTGTAGCTACAGATGAATTCATAGATGAAATATCCGTGTCTGTTGCGATTGCTACAGATTTAGAGGAAGAGGATTTTGTAGACGTTGTAGTAGAAGTGGCAGATGTTCCACATCCTGCTAGTAACGTCATAGCGAGAATACTAGCTAATACCTTTTTCATAAATCTTTCTCCTTTTTTGTATTAAAAAATACCTCACCATTCTACTAAGTGAAATTCGAGGATTCAAGAATTATTTGAAATATTTTTCACCTTTTAATGATTATATTTTCATATTTTATGAAAATATTACATTTTTAAGTCATTTTCTTAAATAAATTTCAATTTTACATCCAAAAATAAAAATACCCTGTTTCCAAGGTATTAATATTCGTAGTCAATACAAGCTCTACTAATGATATGCTCCATAAAATAATCTTTACAAGCAACATGAATTGGATCAACTTGATAAGCATTTAAGCCCTCAATATCCTCAAAGTCATAAATTAAACAAAAATCATAATTACTTTCAGGAGCATCTTTTGAGTTTGTAACAGTAACTCCTCCAGTAGTCGTCTTAATAGAAGCTAAAGATTTTGTTCTTTCCATTACTTCTGCAAGTACTTCTTCTTTATTCTCTTCTTTTAATTTAAACATACAAATATGACGAATCATTATTGGTTACCTCCTTTGATTTCATACAAATAATGATATAAAGCACCAAACATATTCGCATCATTACCGAATTCACATGTAACTACTTCAGGAACAGTAGCTGGGATCCAACTCATCTCGTCAGATATATGTGATTTTAAATATTTCTGGATAGATTCCATTAATAAAGGTTGCTTGGAAATGCCACCACCAATTGCAACTCGTTCAACATCTAAAACAAATTGTAATGCTACGATACCAGATACTAAAGATTGGCAGTATTCATCAATGGCATCTAATGCTTCTTGTTTTCCTTCGTTTGCATCTTTGAATAAGATCCTACCATTAAGTGTATCTGGATCAACACCAATCTTATTAGCATAATTTGCTACCATAACTCCAACACCATTTAGTTTAGCCCACATAGACTTTGCATTATACTTAGCGCCTTCCCAATGTGTAGGCAATCCAGAATATTCACCTGCCGCAAAAGTAGATCCTCTATAAACTTTACCATCAATAATGATTGCTCCACCAATACCAGTACCCAAAACAATTACTGTACCGTTTTTGATACCTTTCATACTACCCTTCCAAAGTTCGGCAGCAGCTGCAGCTTTCGCATCATTTTCAACCGCAAAGTCAACAGGAATGATATCCTGTAATCTTTCTTTTAAATTGACACCATCAATGTATCTCAAACTACCACTTGTATAAAAGTAGCCATTGCTTGCATCAATTTTACCAGGTGCACTCATCGCAATAGCTTCAATTCCCTGATCAGCATATTGATCATAGATTTCTTTAATGACTTCAATAAACTTTTCTAATCCTTCGTAAGGAGTAGGTACCTCACCTTTTTCTTTGATTTCTGCATTTTCATCCATGATTGCATACTTGATATTTGTTCCACCTACATCAATTGTTAAATACTTACTCATTCTATCCACCTCGTGCTAAATCTATTATATCAAAGAAAACCATAACAGAATCAACTGTTATGGCTTTGTGCAAGAATTCTTTTTCCAATATCCAATCCTTTATCTGTTAAATAAACAATTCCATAATGTTCTTTGATCAAGAAACCATCATCAGAAAGTCTAGTCAGCATTGCATGAACAGAAGGTCTTGTTACATTCAATTCTTTTGCGATATTGATAGAACGAATACCTTTTCCATTAGGATCGAGTTCTGCCATTATAGCTAGATATCTTTTCTTTGATTCACTTAATGTATGATGATGCATAAATGTCTCCTTTATTTGAAAGAAAAACAAGCACAGGTTTCCCCGTGCCTGTCACAATGATACTTATGCAACTTGTTCAACAACAGCCTTCTTCTTATTAGGATCTGGTCTAAATAATAGATAGAGATAACCAATAAGAACGATAACTGCAGCAACAGTACCAACACCGAATGCTACTTCACCTGTCATTAATCCACCAAATTGGTAAACCATGAGTGTAATGAGATAAGCATTGATATTCTGGAATCCAATTGCGAACCAGAACCATTTCTTGTTGTTCATTTCCTTTGCGGAAGTAGAGATAGCAGCAAGACATGGTGAATCATAAATGTTAAATACTAAGAATGATACTGCAGCGATTCCTGTAGGGAAGAATGCAGCAAATTGTTCATGCATAGACAATTCATATTCTTCAACTTCACCAAGACCAGAAAGAACGCCCATTGTAGAAACGATACCTTCCTTAGCTACAAATCCAGATAAGCTTGAAGCAACAGCTTGCCATGTACCGAAACCTAATGGCTTGAAGATCCAAGCAATGCAGTTACCAATTGTAGCTAATAAGCAATATTCTGTATCAACAAGTCCAAATGTTCCATCTTGGAAACCGAATGAACCTAAGAACCACATAACTGCACAACATAAGAACAAGATCGTACCAGCCTTCTTCAAGAATGCCCATACTCTTTCCCATACGTGTAGTAATACACCCTTTAGAGAAGGAATATGATATGCAGGAAGTTCCATAACGAATGGTGCTGGATCACCAGCAAACATGTTTGTCTTCTTTAAGATTACACATGTAATGATAACAAGTGCGATAGAAGCAAGATAGATAACTGGTGCAAACCACCATGTACCCTCACCTAGTAAGTAACCAGCAATCATAGCGATAACAGGCAACTTAGCACCACAA
>CAVCCE010000092.1:0-6421 GCA_963600555.1 Duodenibacillus sp. | reverse complement strand
GTATTTAGATAGGCTATAAATGATAATAGTTTCTTATTATCACTTTTACCTTTACTGTTTAATAAAATTGTAAAAGATTTTCCATTAACATTCAATTCGGGATGGTTGATATCTTTCCATTCAAGAATGTATTTCGCTTCACCTAGTTCGAAATAATCAAAAGTGCAGATGAAGATGACGTATGTTGGTTTAAGGAGATTATATTTTTGACCGGATTTTAGTTGTTTTACTTTTTCAACCGAATGATAATACTCTGATCTTTCCATAATAAAATCAGAATAATTCTGCATCTCCACAATGTAGATTGATTTATCTCCAATGAATTTAACATCAAATCTTACGCCATGTGATCCATATTCAACATCTTCGCTTGATTCAGGAATGATAAGTTGAATCGTTTCGATTTTTCTTCCAATACATCTTTCTATCATTTCTTTTGATAGAAGTATATTCTTTGCGTTTCCGAATACTTGTGGGAATAACCATTTATCTGTAATTTTAAGATTGTAAAACTTTTGTAGTAGATCTTGATTCATATAGACTCCTTTATGCTTCTATATAAATATTCACAAGATTTTTCGAAATTCCAAAAAAAAGAACTCGATTGTTTCGAGCTCTTTTGTAATTAAAGCTGTCCAGTAGCGTCGTACATTGCCCATTGAGCGATGTTTACTGCGTGGTCACCAATCTTTTCAAAGTATTTCGCTACCATGAGAAGGTTGAGGGCATATTCAACGTTTGCATCTTTAGAAAATTTTTCAATTAAAGTCTTCTTTGCGTTATTGAAAGCATTATCTACGATATCATCTGTATCAATGACACTTTGTGCTAGTGCTGCGTCTTTTGTGTTGAGTGCTTTGATAGAATCATAGACCATACTTCTAGCAGCGTTTGCCATGTTCTTCATATCTAAGATATCAACTGCAGTTGATACATGTTCAATGGCTACGATTTCAGCGATATCAGCAGCTACGTCACCAATTCTTTCTAAGTCATATACTGCTTTTAGGGAAGCTGAGATCTTTCTTAGATCTGAAGCAACAGGTTGTTGTTGCATCAATAGTTTTAAACAGATATTTTCGATTTCTCTTTCATCTCTACGAATATTTCTTGTTCTTGAGATAATAGATTGTGCTAGTTTTTCATTACCAGAATTCAATGCTTCAATTGTATCTGTGATAGAAGAAAGACATTTATCACCCATTTGTGTCATGGATTCTTGTAGTAATTCTAATTGATTATCAAAACGATTTCTCATAAGTATCAACCAAACCTTCCTGTAATGTAATTTTCTGTTCTCTTATCCTTAGGTACTGAGAATAATTGATCTGTTGGACCATATTCAACAAGATCACCTAATAAGAAGAATGCTGTCTTATCAGAGATTCTGACTGCTTGTTGCATATTATGTGTAACGATAACGACTGTGTATTTCTTTTTTAATTCTAATACGAGTTCTTCGATTTTAGAAGTAGAAATAGGGTCTAATGCGGATGTAGGTTCATCCATTAAGATTACCTCTGGTTCACAAGCTAATGCTCTAGCGATACATAGACGTTGTTGCTGACCACCTGACATACCTAATGCACTAGACTTAAGTCTATCTTTACATTCATCCCAGATAGCTGCATTCTTTAATGAAGTTTCAACGATTTCATCTAACTTTGCTTTATTTTTGATACCATGAGTTCTAGGACCATAAGCGATATTGTCATAGATGCTCATTGGGAATGGATTTGGTTTCTGGAAAACCATTCCTACTTTCTTTCTTAAAAGGTTTACATCTACGTTCTTACCGTAGATTTCTGTACCATCTAATAAGATCTTACCATCAATCTTACAACCTTCAACAAGGTCATTCATACGGTTAAGACATCTTAGTAATGTTGATTTACCACAACCAGATGGACCGATAAAAGCTGTGATCTCATTTGGTTCGATTTCGATATTAATATTTTTTAAAGCTTTGAAATCTCCGTAATAGAGATCCAAATCTTGTACACTGATCTTACTCATAAATTTCCTTTCTATGCTTGTGTAATCTTCTTAGCGATAAATGAAGAGAATGCGTTGATACCAACGACTAATACTAACAATACAACTGCTGTAGCGTATGCTTGATCCATATAGAGACCTTCACTCGCTAATAAGTACATGTGGATAGCTAACGTTCTACCTGGTCTAAATAAACCTTCTGCAGTCTTTGCAACTGTACCAGAAGTGTAGATAAGTGCTGCAGTTTCACCAACGATTCTACCGATAGCCAAGATGATACCTGCAAGGATTCCAGGCATAGCTGCCGGTAAAACGATTCTAAATACTGTTCTTAGCTTGCCTGCACCAAGTCCGAAGGAACCTTCACGATAGAGATCAGGAACTGATTTTAGTGCTTCTTCAGTTGTACGCATGATGAGTGGAAGAATCATGATAGCTAGTGTGAATGCACCAGAGATCAATGAGAATCCCCAACCTAATCTATTAACGAAGAACAACATACCGAATAATCCATAAATGATAGATGGAATACCTTGTAATGTTTCTGTTGTCATTCTAACGAGTTCAACCAATTTGTTTCCTCTTCCAGCATATTCAACTAAGAAGATTGCTGAGAAGATACCAATTGGAACTGCTAGTAGAAGTGATAATAATGTCATAACGACTGTATTGATCAATGCTGGTACTACAGAAGCATTTTCTGAATTATATTCTAGAGAGAATAAATCTAGATTGATATGTGGAATACCGTTGATCAAGATATAAGCAATCAAGAATAACAATACTAAGAATGTTAATGCTGCACAGAAGTAGATCAAGAACTTTAAGAATGCAGATCCTGGATATTTTTGTTTTTCTAATGAATTTGTATTATGCATGTTCTCCACTCTTTCTCTTTAATGCCGCAACAAGTGCATTGATCAATAAGATGAATACGAACAATACGACACCTGTCGCAATTAATGCTTCACGATGTAATCCTGTAGCGTAACCCATTTCCATAACGATGTTAGCTGTCATAGTACGTACTCCCTTGAAGATAGAAGATGGCATTTTTGTCTGGTTTCCGGCAATCATAACAACTGCCATTGTTTCGCCAATTGCACGTCCAATACCTAATACGACACCAGCGAGTACTCCTGAACTAGCTGCAGGTAACATGACTTTGAAGATCGTTCTTTCTTTTGTAGCACCTTGTGCTAAAGATCCTTCATAATAACTATGTGGAACTGCACGTAATGCAGATTCTGATACTCCAATAATAGATGGAAGGATCATAATACCTAAGATGATTGAAGCTGTTAAGATACAGTTTCCTTTACCATGGATTCCTAATGATAATTCCATGTTTCTAATTGCTGGAACGATAACGATCAATCCGAAGAAACCATATACAACGGAAGGAATACCAGCTAATAGCTCAGTAGCTGCTTTGAGAGGTTTGTAGATCTTCTTAGGACAATAATATGTTAAGAAGATACTTGTCATAATACCTACAGGTACACCAATAATGATGGCACCTGCAGTAACGTAGATACTTCCAACGATCATTGGTAAGATTCCATAGATATCATTACCTGGTTTCCAAATTGTTCCAAATAAGAATTTAAACAATCCGATTTCTTTAAACGCTGGAATACCACTACTAATCAAGAAGATACAGATTAAAGCTACAGCTGCGATTGAGAAACAAGCCGCAACAGTAAACACATATCTCATGACATTTTCGAGTAGTTTACTTTTCTTCATAAGACTCCTTTATAAAAAAGCTTTCTTGGTTAGAAGAAAGCTTTGAGAAAACTAGGATTTAATTACTTTACTTCATCCCAAGTTAATGTTTCGCCTGTGTAGATAGACTTGATTGCATCTGTGCTTAGATCATCTACAGGGTTGGACTTGTTGACGATAACTGCGATACCATCAGTAGCGATAACTGTATTAACTAGACCTTCATCAAGTTCTTCCTGCTTTAATTCACGGCTTGCCATACCAATGTCATAGCTTCCTTCAGCAGTACTTGTCATACCTGTTGTGGAATCAGATGTCTGTAGATCGATAGAAGCATTTGGGTTAACGCTCTGGTAAGCTTCAATCAACTTTTCCATTAATGGAGATACGGAAGAAGAACCACCAACTACGATACTTCCAGAAGGTTGTGTGCTTTCATATTCTTCAGCATCATCAATTGCGATATAACCGTTTTCTGTAACGATTTCTTGACCATCTGTACTTAAGATATAAGCCATGAAGTCTTTAACTACTTCGTTTGTTGGTTCACCCTTAGTAGCTACATTGAATGGACGACTTAATGAATATTCACCAGCTTTGATAGCTTCAGCTGTAGCTTCAGCACCATCAACGTTTACTGCCTTAACACTGTCATTTAGTGTTCCTAGAGATACATAACCAATTGCGTATGGATCTGTTTCTACTGTTGTTAATACTACAGATGTGCTGTTAACTACCTGAGCATCATCAGTTGTCATATCAACTTTTTCATCACCTTGTTTTTCTTCAACGCCTGTTAATTCAACGAATGCGCCTCTTGTTCCAGAACCACTTTCTCTTGAAATGACTGTGATATCATTTGAAGAATCAAAGTCAGAAGCAGAAGATGATCCATCTGTTGTAGATGTAGCAGCTGTAGATGAAGAACATCCTGCTAACATAGCCATGGCGATAACGCCACCTAAAATACTCTTTTTATTCATACCTAATTTTCTTTCCTCCTACGGTACGCAAATACAATAAATTTAAAATGTAAAACGATTTATCCTAGAAGTGAAAAGATTATGTAAAATGTTAGAATAGTGTTGGAAAGAGTGAGAATATGGAAAAGAAAGAGTGTTTAAAAGTATTAGTAGAAGATATTCATAGTGTAGTTGTTGCGACAGTTGATAAAGAAAATAAACCTACGACAAGAGTCATTGATATGATGTTGTATGATGATAGAACTGTTTATTTCTTAACAGCGAAAGGGAAACAATTCTATTCTCAATTGATGGATCAAGGTTATATTTCTTTATCTGGTATAAAAGATAAGTTAGGTATTAGTATCAAAGGGTATACATTGAATATTGGAAATACAAAAATTGATGAGATATTTGAGAAGAATCCTTACATGAAGGATCTTTATCCTGAAGGTAAAAGAGATTCATTAGAAGTATTCTGTATTGATAAGGGTGAACTGGATTATTATGATATTTCTGATCCTAAACATTTAAAGAGAGATCATTTTTCAATTGGTGACGAAGATATACCAACTGGTGGATATTATGTAAATGATAAGTGTGTCCTTTGTGGCACATGTTATGCGGTTTGTCCTCAATCTTGTATCGATACAACAAAAGATCCTGTTGTAATCGATCAGAAGAGATGCTTACATTGTGGCAGTTGTATGCAGGTGTGTCCTGTTCAAGCAATCGAAAGGAAATAAGTATTGAAACCATTAAAATCAATGTTATTATTATAAAGTAAAAGAGCTACCGATAAGCGGTTGACTCCAATATTAGCTTTAATGATCGCTATTGAGTGGAATCGTCAGCGGTCATTTTTCTTTTTTTGATTCAAGATATGCATCGTACGAAAAGCATAATCCAATTACGGAAGCTATTAGTGATAATACACCAATTAAATCTGTAACACTCATAATCATCACCTTCTAGAGAAGGATCAAGAAAAACTTCAACTCCTTCTCTTTCTTTCCTTTCTATTGAACAGAAGTTCAAGTTGAGAATGGAGTCAACCGCATACCGTTATGATAGCTCGTCAATATTATAAATCAGATGTAAGTTAAAAAGGTTCCGTATTTAGTTCCAATTTTCAAACAAAAAAGTATGCTTTTACTGTGGAAAACCTATAGTTATAAACAGTTGCTTGTGGATAAAAAATAGAGCTTATCTTATTAGGATAAGCTCTTGTTTGTTATAGTTTTACAACGATTTCATTTAGTGATTTTCTAAGTGTATGACGTTCAGATGGTTCATCATCAGGATAACCAATAGGCATCAATAATACAGGTTTGATATTCTTTGGAAGATTGAATTTTTTTCCTGTTTGTGTATTTGGAAATACATTTACCCAACATGTCGCTAAACCAATCTCTGTAGCTTCTAACATCATATGTGTTGCGACGATACTACAATCTTCTATACCAGAATGAATACCTTCTTCTAATGGATTGTTCCATTCATGTTCAGTGTCATAAGCTACCATTAATACAACAGGTGCGTTGAATGCACAACGTGTGATGGTACGAATCTTGTTTAATGCTTCTTCACTTTGTAAGACATAGATTTGTATTGGTTGATTGTTTTTAGCAGTAGGTGCGATCCTGCCTGCTTCTAATACTTTGTTTAGTTTTTCTTCTTCAATTGGAATATCTTTGTATTTTCTAGAAGAATATCTTTTGTTTGCGAGTTCAAGA
>CAVCCE010000091.1:0-6461 GCA_963600555.1 Duodenibacillus sp. | reverse complement strand
TATCAGATCAGTTGGAAGAAAAAAGGAATCAATTAGAAGAGTCTGAATTAAGGTGGATGGAATTATCAGAGAAGGCAGAATAGAAATATTTTGTCTTTTTTTGGAATCTTGAAAATTTACGTGAATATTTATATTAAGGAGATAATAATCAGATGAATAAAAAGGCCAAAGAAAATTCAAATTCTGTGATAATGAGAAAAACTAATAATACTGATATTCAAAGCTTTGTTTATCTTATACGCGGACAGCTAGTAATGTTAGATAGTGACTTAGCAGCTTTATATCAAGTGGAAACGAAAGCGTTTAATCAGGCGGTATCTTGAAATACAGAACGATTTCCGGAGAATTTCCGCTTTCAGCTCACGCAAGAAGAGTTTAACTCTTTGAGGTCACAAATTGTGACCTCAAACGGTAGAGGTGGGCGCAGATATTGTCCATATGTCTTTACAGAGCAAGGTATAGCCATGCTTTCTGGGGTACTACGTAGTGATATTGCTGTTCAAGTTTCTATTCGAATTATGAATACCTTTGTAGAAATGCGTCACTTCATTTCGAATAATTCTCTGCTTTTTGAACAAATCAGCAAAATAGAGCTAAAGCAGTTTGAATATCAAAAGAGCACTGATGAGCGTTTTGATAAAGTATTTCAATATATCGATGATCATGCTGAATCCGGACAAAAAGTTTTCTTTGATGGACAGATATATGATGCGTTCAGTCTTTTAGTTTCTATTATTCAAGAAGCAAATAAAGAAATTATTCTCATTGATGGTTATGTGGATATCAATACGTTGGATATATTGGCTAAGAAGAAAAATGACGTTAATGTAAAGTGCTTTACATATACAAATACTCCACTAAGCAAACGCGACATTAGCCTATTTAATAAACAATATTCGACACTGACGGTTAAAAATACTTCTGCTTTTCACGATAGATTTTTGATTATAGATGGAGAGAAAGCTTATCATATTGGAGCATCACTAAAGGATGCAGGAAAGAAATGTTTTTGTATTTCTCTCTTAATGGATCAAAATATGGTAAAAGAACTTTTGAACCGTTTGAAAACAGTGTGCTAGTTAGAATCTAATGAAATTTCGATGAAGTAAAAAGTGAATTTCACTTAAATAACGAAAATTGTAATTGATTCTCATTCAGAAAAGGCAGAATAGAAATATTTTGTCTTTTTTTGGAATATTGAAAATTTACGTGAATATTTATAGTAGAGAGGCGTGGTAATAAGATGATAGAAAATATAAACGTAAATTTGTATAATACACCTATAAGAGGATTTCTAATGAGTATTCAGAAAGATAGTTATATTTTATATACTATGGCTGCAGGAGAGTATAGTGCATGTCACGATATTCCTTTAGAACAAGTTTATAGATTATTTGAGGAACATCAAGTAATGGCTAAATTTGTTGCACATCATGAGATTTTACATCAAAGAGATTTTTCTTTTACGTGGGAATACTTGAATAAGATACTTTCTGATGATAAAGAGATGATCATATATCATGGAACGGTCTATTCGTTTGAAGATATTGATTTGAAAAAATCTAGAGACAATTTAGATTTTGGTAAGGGGTTCTACACAACCATTCTAGAGTCACAAGCTAAAGATTGGGGATTGCATTTGGCTAAAATGAATCATAAAGATAAATATAATCTGAAAAGTTATTCGTTTTATCCAAAACCAGATTTGTTAATCAAAAAGTTCGATGAAGTGAATGAGGAATGGCTTGAAATGATAAAAGAAAATAGAGTAAAAGGTGGAGTTCAACATTCATATGATGTTGTGATAGGACCAGTTGCGGATGATAGAACTTTACCAACGATCTATCAATACATCAATCATGAAATATCGGCTTTTCAAGCGATTCAACAATTAAAGTATGAAAAGATCAATAATCAAGTTGGTTTCCATACAGAAAAAGCACTACAGAGTTTATGGACTTTGAAAACGGAGGAATTTGATGCTCACGCAAAAGTATAGAGTGAATGGTAAAGATATAACATTTCAAGTGTATATGAAGGTTGCGGAAATAATGGATGAAATTGATCAAGAGTTGCAACTAGGTTGTGAAACTGTCTCGATGACTTTTTTGCATTCACAAACATATCAGAAAATAAATGATATTTCTTCTGGTTATTGGAAATTAGATAGCAAAGACATTGTAAGTGATTATTTATTGGAACTAAAAAATGGAAATCGTAATTGATTTCCATTTTGTGTCTTATGCGATAGCTGCATCTAATGCAATCTTAATCATATCTGTGAATGATTTTTCTCTTTGTTCTGGAGTTGTTTCTTCAGGTGTAACAAATGAGTCAGAAATCGTTAAGATACAAGATGCATTTTTACCTAAAGTTTTAGCGTTTGAAAATAAAGCGAAGCTTTCCATTTCAACAGCTAAGCACTTCTTTTCAGCGACTGTCTTTAGATATTCTTTACTTTCACGGTAGAATACATCAGATGAATGAATACAACCAACTTGTGCTTCAATGCCAAGATTCTTAGCACTTTCAATTAGTTTCTTATTTAATTCTTCACTTGGATATTGAATATCAGATGTGTTTCCACATTGTTCTTTTGCGTATGTTGATTCTGAATAAGCACTATCAGCGATAACGACATCAAATAACTTTAGTTCTGGAACATATCCACCAGCAGAACCAACACGAATGATATTTTCTACATCATAAAACTTAAATAATTCATAAGAATAGATACCGATAGATGGCATTCCCATTCCACTAGCCATGACAGTTACTGGTTTTCCTTTCCATGTTCCTGTATATCCTTGGACACCTCTTACGTTGTTTACAAGTTTTGCATCTTCTAAGAAAGTTTCAGCAATAAACTTTGCGCGAAGTGGATCTCCAGGCATTAAAACTGATTTTGCGATTTCACCAACTGCAGCACTATTATGTGGTGTTGACATAAATATAATCCTCCTAAATTTGTATTACCATTATACCAAAAAAGATCCATGAAGGACCTTTTGAATTACATTTTAGATGATTTTGCACCTTTAGCGCTATTTTCTGAGAATGTAGATAATAAGTTTGTATCATAAGAGAAAGTCATCTTACTTCTTCTACGTTCTCTATCTAACGCAAGATTAACTAGATTATCCATAAGTTCTGTAAAGGACATTCCTTCTTCTTTCCATAGATAAAATGCTAAAGAACCAGGAATCGTATTGATTTCATTGACATAAACTTTCTTTGTTTCTTGATCCATCATGAAGTCGATACGACATACACCCGCAGCACCTAATACTTTGAATGTCTTTAGAGCTAGCTTTTGAACAAGTTTTGTTTGTTCTTCACTGATTGGAGCAGGAACGATTCTAGCAGTAGATGCCATACCTGCATCTTTACTACCAGACTTAGCACCTTTACTACCTTTTCCACCACCTTGGTATTTATCTTTATAACTTAATAATTCATCGCCCGAAACAGAACCAACTTGTTCGATAACGCTCGCTCTAGCGTGAGCACCATCTCCTAATACGGAACAGTTTAATTCGACCATTGGTTTAACAACTTTTTCAGTTATGACTTTTTCATCATATTGACGAGCATCTTCAAAACATTCTAGATATTCTTCATCATTATGTGCAATCGCAATACCTACTGAAGAACCTGTTCTTGCTGGCTTTAAGATGACAGGGTAGATCAACTTATGTACCTTTTCTAAGATTTCTTCCTTGTTATCATCGATTTCACTTCCATATACCCAGAACCAATCTGTGATAGGAAGATCATTATCTTTTAAGATATGTTTCTGTAGAACTTTATCTTGTCCTACTGCAGCACCATAAAGATCACATCCAGCATATGGAACTTTCAACATTTCAAAGAAACCTTGGATCGTTCCATCTTCTCCATTTGTACCATGCATAACTGGGATAGCGACATCAATCGTTCCAAGTTCTTTCTTTCCAAATAAAGAAGTTTTGATTGGCTTGATAACGACTTTGTTATCTTCTAATACGATCGTTACTTGTGTTAATTTGCTTTCTAACTCAGATAGATTCTTGTAACTAGCCATATCAGTTAGTTCTTCACCAACATAAAGCTTTCTACTTTTCGCTACATATACAGGAATTACATTATATTTTTCTTTATTCAATGCATTCATTGCTTGATGAGCAGAAATGATACTAACTTCATGTTCTACAGTTTCACCACCAAAGAATACGCCTACATTTAATTTCATATTATTCCTCCAACATAACTATTATACTAGAAATTTTTTAACATGACAGATTGAGAGATTTGTTTTTGGAATATATGAGAAGAAAATGTAAAATATTGTAGAGGTGATTTTTTATGAAAAGAACACTTGTATTAAGTGGTGGTGGAACAAAAGGAATCTATGAATTTGGTGTTTTGTTAGCACTAAAGGATTTAGGATTAGATCATTTTGATAAAGTTGTTGGTGTATCAGTTGGTTCATTGAATGCCGCAATGGTCGTTCAAAATGATTATGATAAATTAGAAGAAATGTATCGTCATTTATCTGCAGATAGAGTTGTTAATGGTTTTGTACCTACAGATATGTCTTTAAAGACAATTATTAATGAAAGAGAAGAATTTGTTCCTTCTTTACAGTATTACATTAAAGAACATGGTATTGATATTCGACCTTTCTATGATCTTGTTCATGAATATTATGATCCAGAAAAGTTCTTTTCTTCTAATATGGATTTTGCGTGTGTGACAGCAACAAAGAAAGAACATAATGGTGTATTTATCACAAAAGAGATGATGAAAGATAAAGGAGAAGATTGGTTGGTTGCTTCATGTTCTGCATATCCTGCATTCCCTATAAAAGTCATAGATGGAAATGAATATATAGATGGTGGATATTATGATAATTGTCCGATTGATTATGCATTAAGAGATGGAGCTGATGAAGTTGTTGCGATTGAAATGGGTGAAGAACCTTTACATCCACATTATTTGAATCATCAGATGATCCAATTGATTTATCCAAAGTATCCTTTGTATGATTTCTTGTGCTTCGATCAAGATAAGATGCAAGTAGCGAAGATATTAGGATATAACGATGCGATGAAGTACTATAAGAAATATTATGGACATCGATATACATTCTATAAATTTCATTTACCAAAATATTTTCAAGAGTTTCAAAAATCATATTTGATTCTTGAGTCTAATATTAAAAACGCAACATCTATCAATGAAAGATTCCGTTCTGAACATGTTATAACTGATATGTTGGTAGAAAGAATGCATGTACCTCATTTAAGTGATAAGCTCTATTTCTATGGTATGTTAGATGCTTTGATGGAAATGTGTGGAATGGATGAAAGTAAAGTCTATCATTTTATTGACGCAAGAAATGAAATACTAGCAAATTTCGCTCAAGCAGCATATGAAGATTATTCTTATAAACCTTCTTTAAATCCAACAGAAGTAATGAATTATTTATCTACATTGGATAAAAAGACGATCGTATCGACAATTCTTCATTCTATGTTTTATCCAGAACATGAAGTAATGAGTGAAAATATACGATTAACAGTGTATCCTTTTGAATGTGCTTTAGCACAATTTCTATATATCATGATGAAGAATCTAGGAGTTGAATAATGAATAAGATAGCTAAATTTGAAAAAGTATCCTATGAACAATTTGAACAAGATTGGTTAAAGAACATGGGTGGAGAAAAAGAAGAAATTAGAAAGATCTATGATTCTATCAAGTTACCTCATAGAGCTACGAAACAATCCGCAGGTTATGATTTTTACGCTCCATGTAAGATAACGATGGATCCTGGTGAAGTATTACTAGTACCAAGTGGAATTCGTGCTAAAATAGACGATGGTTATGTATTGATGTTATATCCAAGAAGCTCACTTGGATTTAAATATCGTATGCAACTAAATAATACTGTTGGTGTCATTGATGCTGATTATTATAATGCTGATAATGAAGGACATATCATGTGTAAGTTTATGAATGATTCACGTGATGGAAAACAGTTAAATGTAGAAGTAGGTCAAGGAATGGTTCAGGGAATCTTTATGTCGTTTGGTATTACAGTAGATGATGAATCAAATGAAGAAAGAACGGGTGGCATTGGATCTACTACAAAGTAATAGAAAGAAGATTAGCTATGATTGATGAAAAAGTATGGAAAGAGATTGATGAAAGGGAACCTATTCCTGCTCATATTTATGAAAGAATGGAATCTCTTAGAAAGAAGCATAAAGAAGTAATTGAGGATGAATGGATCAAACGTCCAACACAAATTGAAGCGATTCGTAAAGCAGGTGTTATTAACACTGGTGTATTGGATGAAGTAGGAAAACAGATTCATGTAGGAATGAGTACACAAGAAATTGATGATATCGTTTCTAAATATACAAAAGAACATGGTGGTATTTGTGCTCCATTAAACTATGAAGGTTTTCCTAAAA
>CAVCCE010000090.1:0-6468 GCA_963600555.1 Duodenibacillus sp. | reverse complement strand
GGGTAATATGAAGATCGTATTAGAAAACCTAACAAAGATCTTTCCTTCTCAAGGAAAAGAAAAAAATTCTACTACTGCAGTAGATCATTTTAATTTTGAGATTCCAGATGGGAAATTAGTAGCATTACTTGGACCTAGTGGTTGTGGGAAAAGCACAACGTTAAATATGATTTGTGGATTAGAAACACCAACAGAAGGTAAGATCTATTTTGGTGATGATGATATTACAGAAGTACCAGTAGAGAAAAGAGATGTTGGTATGGTGTTCCAAAGTTATGCATTGTATCCACACTTAACTGTTCGACAGAATATCATGTTTCCTTTAGAGAATCGAAAAGGAAAAGATAAGCTTTCAAAAGAAGTCATGGAAGAAAAAGCGATGACTGCTGCCAAGTTAGTCCAAATCGAATCTTTGATGGATCGTAAACCATCACAGTTATCTGGTGGTCAACAACAAAGAGTTGCGATTGCTAGAGCGTTGGTAAAAGAACCTAAAGTTTTATTGTTAGATGAACCTTTGAGTAATCTAGATGCACGTTTACGTTTATCCACAAGAGAAGAAATACGTAGGATACAAAAAGAAACTGGGATTACAACTGTTTTTGTTACGCATGATCAAGAAGAAGCGATGTCCATCTCTGATTTGATGGTGGTTATGAACAATGGCATTCTTCAACAAATAGCGAAACCTCAAACGATCTATGATGATCCTGTGAATTTGTTCGTTGCTAAATTCTTAGGTACTCCAGCCATCAATATCTTTAAAGGAAAAGTGAAAGATCATCAGTTGCACATTGGTGAAGATTCTATCATGCATGTAAATGTAGAAGACCAAGATGTCATTATTGGAATCCGTCCAGAGGGATTCGAAAAGAAGGATGATGGTAAATTCAAATGTACATTGGAACGAGTTGAAAAACTTGGAAGAGATACAAGTGTCATTTGTAGACATGCAGGCATGCAAGGCGAATATGTGCGTATGATTGTTCCTTCTGAAACAAATATTGATTCAAAAAGTACTACTGTTTCATTTGATATCAAACCAAATAAATTATTCTTATTTGATGTAGAAAAGGAAGAAAGAATTCCTTTTGAGGAAGTACAATGAAAAAGAAAAGATCACATGCGTGGTTATATTTGCTACCTTCCTTGATATTATTAGGAATCTTTATGATCTATCCTTTGTTTGATGTATTGGTCTATTCTCTTCAAGAAGGGTATAATTCTGCATCTCAAACATATTTTGGAATTGGCCTATATAATTTTTCTTATGTACTACACGATACATATTTCTTACAAGCAGTAAAGAATACATTTCTATTAGTTATTATTACAGTTCCTGTTAGTACGATATTAGCTTTATTGATTTCATTAGCTTTATCTTCTGTTAAGAAAGTAAAAGAGCTTTATCAAACAATTTATTTCTTACCTTATGTAACAAATACATTGGCTGTTGGATTAGTATTTATGATCTTATTTAAAAAGACAGCATATTCAGATGGTTTTATTAATATCTTGATTCAATTCTTTGGTGGAAATAGTGTTGATTTTATAGATGGACCATATTGGGCAAAGATGTTAGTTATGTGTATCTATACGATATGGGTCGTCTTACCATTTAAGATATTGATCCTAACAAGTGCATTAGCTTCTGTTGATGAGAATCTATACAAAGCTGCTAAGGTGGATGGAACAAGTTCATTTAGAACATTCTGGAAAATCACATTACCTATGATCATGCCAATGATCTCATACCTTGTCATTACTGGTTTTATTGGTGCTTTTAAAGCATATAGTGATGAAGTTGCGATATTTGGAACAAATCTAAATTCTGCAGGTATGAATACGATCGTTGGTTATGTCTATGATATGTTGTATGGAAATAGTGGTGGCTATCCATCCTATGCTTCCGCAGCAGCATTGATCTTATTCGCAATTGTACTAACGATAACAGTGATCAATCTATTGATTACAAGTAGAGGTGATCAATATGAGTAAGAAATTAAAAAAGTTTGGAATTCATGCATTCTTATTCATATGGGCAATCATTGTATTGTTTCCATTCTATTGGATGGTATTAACATCTTTTAAGAGTTATGGAAGTTATAATTCAGAATATATTCCAAAACTGTATACAACTTCACCAACTTTAGAGAATTACATCTCAGCTTTCTCTCAAGTGGATCTAACAAAATATTTCTCAAACACTTTGATCTTTACAGTCATTACAACAGGAGTCATGTTGTTTGTGACAGTGCTTGCGGCATATGCTTTTGCCAGATTGAAGTTTAAAGGAAAGAATATTGTATTTACATTATTCCTATCTTTGATGATGATTCCGAATGAACTAGTTATTATCACAAACTTTGTGACAATAACAAATTGGAATCTAAGAAATACATTCTTAGGTTTGATATTACCTTCTATTACTTCTGTGTTTTATATCTATTTATTAAAAGAGAACTTTGAACAAGTTCCTGAAGAATTGTATAAAGCCGCAAAGGTGGATGGATTAAGTGATTGGGAATACTTGTGGAAAGTATTGTTACCAATTTGTAAACCATCTGTTGTTACGATAACGATATTAAAAGTCATTGAATGTTGGAATAGTTATGTTTGGCCTAGATTGATTACGGATGATTCAGCTTACTATCTAGTTTCAAATGGGATTCAAGAAATTCGTGAGAATGGTTTCGGTAGAGAAAATATTCCAGCGATGATGGCTGCAGTCGTAGTGATATCTATTCCTTTGATTATCTTATTTATTATCTTTCATAAGAAAATCATGGAAGGTGTATCAAGAGGAGGAACAAAAGGATGAAGAAACTAATCAAACTTTTGTTGTGTGGAATGATGTTGATTCCTACAGGCTGTCATGGTAGTCAATCTACCGCAGAATTCGCAATGCCTGAATCCTTTGATACAAGTAAGACATATGAAGTGACATTCTGGGCAAAGAATGATACAAACAAAAATCAAACAGCTGTATATAAGAAAGCAATCTCTGATTTTGAAGAATTATATCCAAATATCAAGATCAATCTAAAACTATATACGGATTATTCTAAGATCTACAATGATGTCATAACAAATATCTCAACAAATACGACACCTGATGTATGTATTACTTATCCTGATCATATCGCAACATATCTATCAGGAACAAATACTGTTGTTCCGTTAGATAGTTTGATGGATGATGAGAAATATGGATTAGGTGGAAGTGAAGTAAAGTATGATTCTGTTAAGAAAGATGAAATCATATCTGAATATCTAGAAGAATGTAAGTTAGATGGTCATTATTATGCATTGCCATTTATGCGTTCTAGTGAAGTCGTTTATATCAATGCGGATTATGTACATGCTTTAGGTTATGAAATGCCAGATGTATTAACATGGGATTTTATCTTTGAAGTATCTGAAGCAGCAACAAAAAAGAATGAAGATGGAACATATGCATTGAATGGACAGAATGTAATGATTCCTTTCATTTATAAGAGTACAGATAATATGATGATCCAGATGTTAAAACAAAAGGGAGCATCCTATTCTGAAGAAGATGGAACGATAGAGATATTTAATGATGATACAAAAGAAATACTAGGTATGATTGCGCAACACTCTGAATCCGGAGCGTTTTCTACATTTAAGATTTCTTCTTATCCAGCTAACTTTTTGAATGCGGGACAATGTATATTCGCTATTGATTCTACTGCTGGCTCAACATGGATGGGAAGTGATGCACCATTATCTGATATCGCTGAAGAGAATAAGGTGCAATTCACTACCGAAGTTAGAATGGTTCCACAATATGATACAGAAGATCCATACATGATATCGCAAGGTCCTTCTGTTTGTATCTTTAACAAAGATGATCCAAATCAAGTAGTAGCTTCTTGGCTATTTGCACAATACTTGTTAACGAATGATGTACAAATTGGATATTCAGAAACAGAAGGATATGTTCCTGTTACAAGTAAAGCTAGAAATACAGAAGAATATCAAACATATCTAAATGAAGAAGGAACAGATAATGAAGATCATTATTCTGTAAAGATAGAAGCTACAAAAGTATTGTTAGAAAATGTAGAACATACATTTACAACAGCGGTATTCAATGGATCTGCATCTTTGAGAGATGCTGCGGGAGCATTGATAGAAGATACTGTCAAAGCTGTACGACGACATCAGACCATTGATGATAGTTTTATAGAAGAAGAATTTGAGAATGTGAATTCGTTATATCGATTGGATCAAATAGGTACAACGACTTCTACAGATACACCATTACCTACAACAGCTAAACTATTATTAGGATGTTTGATTGTTGCGTGGATTGGTATTGTTACAGTTATTATTTCTAGAAAGAACAAACAAAAGAAATCTTCTGGAATATAATAAAAAAGTTGAATAAAGGAGAGAAAAGAAATGAAAAAGGTTTTATCAACTGTTCTTACATGTGTAGCATCTCTATCATTAGTTGGATGTGCTACTACATCTACAACAACTTCCTCAACAAGTGCTACTGCTGAAGCAGTTATCGAAGATGGTACAAAGAGTGAAGGCGTTATGACGTATGCGGAATATTGCGATGCCGCTACAGATACTGAAGTAACGATTGAAGCTTATGTTCAAGCTAAACAAGGTTGGTGGGAAGATAATGGTGTTGGACAGGCAACTGTTTATACACAAGATCAAGATGGTGCTTACTTCCTATACAACTTGCCAATGAGTGAAGAAGATTATGACAAATTAACAGAAGGTACAAAGATCAAGGTTACAGGTTATAAGTCTGAATGGAGTGGTGAAGTTGAAATTACTGATGGTACTTTTGAAATTGAAGAAGGTACTTATGTAGCTGAACCAGTTGATGTTACAGATTTATTAGCTGATGAAGATGCACTTATCAAACATCAGAATGAAAAGGTAACATTCAAAGGATTAACAGTAGCTGCCTCTGAAGATGCTGATGGTAATGAAGTTTCTTATCTATACAACTATGATGGTTCTGGTACAAAAGGTGATGACTTATACTTCAATGTTGAATTAGATGGTACTACATATACATTCACAGTTGAATCTTATCTTTGTGGAGAAGATACAGATGTATATAAAGCTGTAGAAGCTCTTAAGGTTGGAGATACAATTGATTGTGAAGGATTCCTTTACTGGTATAACGGAGTCAATCCACACATCACAACAGTTACAGTTAAGTAATCATTAAACGTTCATAGAAATATGGACGTTTTTATTTGTAGAAGTAAAGATGTTTATTATTAACAAAGTGCTACGAAATGTTAATAATAATGAACATTTAACTGCATCTTGGAACAATATTTCTACTTATAACCTGTAGAATTTAATTATGAATCATTCAATTGCATTTTTTGATATAGATGGAACATTACTGGATGTTCCAAATGGTTTAAATAAACCAACAGAATTAACAATACAAACACTAAAACAATTTCAGAAAGAAGGTAATTTGATATTTGTGGCTACTGCTAGAGGCAGAGTTCCTGAAGTAGTAAAAGAAATTGGTTTTGATGGGTATATTTGTAATGATGGACATTACATCATTTATCGCGATGAAGTTATCATTGATGAATTGTTTTCAAAAGAACAGGTAGAAGTACTATTAGATGTTTATTCTAAAACAAATGGGAAAGCTATCTTTGATGGACATCATGGATCGTGGTGTAGGTGTGCTGATGATCCTTTACAAATCAAACATAGAGAAATGTTCCATGGAACAAGTAACAAACCTGAAGGTTTGATGGAAGTATTTGATAGTAGTGATGTACACGCAATTAGTTCTTGTGTGTTGTTTGATACTACAGAAGATATGTGGAGTTGTTATCACATGTTAGAAGATGATTTCACAATGATACCTTATGATACTGGTTTGATTCGCATGGATGTTTATAACAAAGGCTTTACCAAAGGAACAGCATGTAAGTATATGTATGAAAGATTACATATTGATTATGAAAATACATATGCGTTTGGTGATGGTGTAAATGATGTAGAAATGTTACAACTCATGAAACATGGCATAGCCATGGGAAATGCATCGAAACAAGTACAACAGAAAGCATCATTTGTTACAGATACAGTATTGAATGATGGTATCTATCAATACTTTCAAAAATATGTTTTCCATAAGTAAATCGAATGATTTGTATTCGTTTATTGATTTTATAAATTCGAATAAATGAATTAAATTATTAATGAAAAGTGAGGATATATAAAAAATATGAGTATTACAGATAACGCTAAGAAGTATCACGAAAAGATGTTCCCAGGATATGAATCATCATTTTTAAAGACTGATCCAGAATTTATTGAATTCTTTGATAACTTCGCATTTGATGAAGTCGTTAATCAAGATGATCTAGATGATAAGACAAGATTCATAGCTATTCTAGCTACTTTACATGGATGCCAAGGTATTGATGAGTATCGTGC
>CAVCCE010000089.1:0-6472 GCA_963600555.1 Duodenibacillus sp. | reverse complement strand
TAGAACATGATATTCCAGAAATTATGAAAGAATTGACATCTCAAAATGAAGTGAAGAATATTGTTATCGTTGGTGGAGATGGTTCTATGAATCTAGCAGTCAATGGAATCCAAAACTTTAAAAATACTAAGATTGGTTTGATTCCATGTGGCTCAGGAAATGATTTTGCGTTGGGTTTGAAAATTTCAAAAGATTCCAAGAAATGTGCAGAAGAAATCATTCAAGGAAAAGTTAAAAGAATAATAGATGTTGGTGAAGTTATCTACTATGATCGATATGAAGAAATTCAAAAAGAAGAAGTGAGGGAAGATGGATTTGTACATCATCGTTTTAATATTTCTTCTGGTGTTGGATTTGATGCGCATATTTGTCAACAAGCACAAGTTTCTAAAACAAAGAAAGTATTGAATAAGATCCACTTAGGTAAACTAGTATATTTATTTACTGCTATTCGTATCATCGCTTCTACAAAAAGAGTTCCAGCTAGAATTACGATTGATGGAAAAACGGATTCTTATCCTGAACTATTATTTACAGTTGGAATGAATACAAAATATGAAGGTGGCGGATTTCAGTTTTGTCCGCACGCAAAAGAAGATGATGGTAAATTGGATCTTTGTATAGGAAATCATTTATCACAATTTGATTTCTTTCGTATCTTTCCATATGCTTATTCAGGCTCTCACTTGAAGTTTCAAGGGGTAACAGAAAAACGTTCTCAAACAATTGAAATTGAATGTGATAGACCGATGTGGGTGCATACGGATGGAGAGGTGACATGTAAATCAAAACA
Source organism: Duodenibacillus sp. (assembly GCA_963600555.1). Taxonomy (GTDB): domain Bacteria; phylum Bacillota_I; class Bacilli_A; order Erysipelotrichales; family Erysipelotrichaceae; genus Bulleidia. Next base: position 5,679 of record CAVCCE010000089.1, on the reverse strand, counting down.
TATCATCATGACACTTCTAAAAGATAAGTTACAGATGTTAAATTAAAAGGACCATGAGGTCCTTTTAATGATGGTGTGCTCGACGGAGTTCGAATCCGCAACCTTCGGCTTCGGAGGCCAACACTCTATCCAGTTGAGCTACGAGCACGTAACATATCTATTCTAATTGATGTGCTATAATTTTTCCATGAATAAAGAAATAGAGAATATAAAATTAATTGTTGTTGATGTTGATAATACAATCATACCAGCTGGTGAAAATAGAATTTCTCGTAGGTTAAAAGAAGATTTTCATAAGGCAATGAATAAAGGTATCAAAGTGATGGTGAATACAGGTAGACACTATACATTCTTACAACCATCCTTGTTTGATGATCTTCCAATGGATCTGATTGGTACGATCAATGGGGCTTGTGTTACGAATCGTAATGGAGAAATCATAGAAAAACATCCAATGAAGAAAGAACATATGGAAGCTATTACTGATATTTGTATCAAGAATGATATAGGATTAGGTTTTAAATTTGAAGATCGTATCGTTACGTATGCAAATCATCAGAAATTCATGGATGGTTATGTTCAAAAGGGTTCTCCATGGGAAAGCAGTGTTATAGATGATACAAAGAATAGAACACATCATATACAACATGGATATCCTTTAGGAACGTTTATCATTGGTGATGAATCAATTATAGAACCATTCACAAATAGTATTCCAGAATTACAATTTGCGTGGTCGTTTCGAAATGGATTTGATGTATTTTTGAAGGATATCAATAAAAGTACATCTGTAGAAAGAGTATTAAAAGAATATGAATTAACATGGGACAATGTAATTGCGTTTGGAGATGCAGGAAATGATACACCATTCATTAAACCAGCTTCTATTGGTGTAGCATTAGGTAACGCAAAAGATGATGTGAAACAATACGCAGATATCATAGCTCCAGATTGTAAAGAAGATGGAGTAGCAGTTGTTTTAGAAGAATTAGGAATCGTTTGAATTGACAATTAAAAATTAAAGTCATAAAGTAATATTAAGTTAAAAGTACTGACAAGAAAGGAGAGCGGAATATGAAGAATTATATGAATGTATGTTGTTGTTGCAAGAAAATGAGCTCTCGGAGATTTCTGTCAGAGTTGTTTTAAGCAACATTCATAAAACAGAAAGTATTGTATACCGAGAGTTTTAAAGAGCTTTCGGTTTTTTTGTATCAGTACTTTCAACAAAAAGGAGAATAAGAAAATGACAAATATTAAAAGAAACGTTACAGAATTAATTGGAAACACACCACTATTAGAACTTACACATATTGAAAAAAAATATGACTTAAAAGCAACGATATTAGCGAAATTAGAATATTTTAACGCTACAGGATCAGCAAAGGATAGGGTTGCAAAATCAATGATCGAGGATGCAGAAGAAAAAGGAATCTTAAAAGAAGGTTCTGTAATCATTGAGCCAACGAGTGGAAATACAGGAATTGGACTTGCATCCGTTGGTACTAGTAAAGGATATAAAGTCATTATTGTAATGCCAGAGACAATGTCTGTTGAAAGAAGAAAGCTAATGAAAGCTTATGGAGCTGAACTTGTATTATCAGATGGTAAAAAAGGAATGAAGGGTGCAATTGAAAAAGCAAATGAGATTGCGGAAACAACTGAAAATGCTTGGATTGCGGGACAATTTGATAACCCAGCTAACTGGAAAGCACATTATCAAACAACAGGTAAAGAAATCTATGAAGATACAGATGGTAAGGTTGATTACTTTGTTGCAGGTGTTGGAACAGGTGGAACGATTACTGGTGTTGGCAAATATTTAAAAGAAAAGAATCCTGATGTAAAAGTAATAGCAGTAGAACCTGATTCATCTGCAGTTCTATCTGGTGAACCATCAGGTGCACATAAGATCCAAGGAATTGGTGCTGGATTTATACCAAAGGTCTTAGATACAACGATCTATGATTCTATTGTAAGAGTGACAAATGAAGATGCTTTCTCAACTGGAAAGATCATAGGAAAAGAAGAAGGGGTATTAACTGGTATTTCCTCTGGTGCTGCATTACATGCCGCAATTGAATTGGCTAAGAAAGAAGAAAATGCTGGTAAGACGATCGTTGTATTGTTACCTGATAGTGGAGATAGATATTTATCTACAGATTTATTTGGAGAATAGAAAATGGGAAATCATCTAGAAATCTTAAAACAATTAAATGATATGGAAGTGGAAGAAAAGAAAGTATTATCGGATAGAAGAAAAATTGTTTCTATCATTAAATTAATACAATTAGTTTTATTTCCAAACTATTATCAATATAAAGGATATTCTCAAGAAGAAGCTTGGGAATTGCTGAATGATTCTTTATTGAAAGAGTTAAAGGCTGCCTTATCTGTTGATCATGAAAAAGCTGATGAATTGAAAGAATCTGTATTATCAGAACTTCCAAATATAAAAAGGAAATTATTAACAGATATCCAAGCAATCTACGACGGTGATCCTGCCGCAAAAACAAAATCAGAAGTCATTCTTTGTTATCCAGGATTCTATGCAATTACGATCTATCGTATTGCACATGTGTTATATGAAAAAAATATTTCATTTATTCCGAGAATCATGACAGAATATGCACATGAAAAAACAGGCATCGATATCAATCCAGGAGCTACGATAGGGGGTTATTTCTGCATTGATCATGGTACAGGTATCGTTATTGGAGAAACTGCAAGGATTGGAGAACATGTGAAGTTATACCAAGGTGTTACGATTGGCGCAAAGAGTTTTGATCTAGATGAGAATGGAAATCCGAAAAAGAGCGGGAAAAGACATCCAGATATTGGTAATTATGTCATTATTTATGCCAATGCAACGATATTGGGTGGAGATACCAAGATAGGTGATCATTGTATCGTTGGTGGTAATACTTGGCTAGTCCATTCTTTAGAAGATGGTTCCAAAGTTACAAAAAAAGAGTTGCCTGAACAACTCTAAATATATTCATTTCCATCATTTGGAATGTTTTTAAAGAAATAGATGATTAATGGCACAGATATGATAGCGGCTATGATTTCCGATATCGACTGTGCTTTTTCTAATCCATTCAATCCAAATAATAGATTCATGATAAGGATCGAAGGAATCAGAGAAAGACCAGATCTTAAAGCAGCTAAGAATGTAGCTGTTTTTGTTAGACCAATAGATTGGAATAGCATATTTCCATACATCGTTATTGGCATCAATACTAATGAAATGGAATACCATTTTAAAGTTACTTCACCAATTGCGATAACTTCAGGGTCATCTCTAAATATCGTAACAAGACTGCTAGCATTGAAGTAAGCTATGATTGCAGAACAAACCATTAAGGCTGTACCTAATTCCATCGCAAAGATGAATCCACTTTTTACTCTAGTGTAAAATTTAGCTCCAAAGTTGAATGCAGATACAGGTTGGAAACCTTGTCCAATTCCTAGTGCTACGCTGAACAAGAAGTTGATGATCCTACTTACAATAGAAATCGCAGCTACTGCCGCATCACCATATAAAGCAGCTGTGCTATTCAAAACCATTGTAGATACGGAATTCAATCCTTGTCTGAATAGGGAAGGAAGACCTGTTCCAATGATGTCCTTATAAACAATAAATTCTCTTCCGAAATCTTTTGGATTGAATGTGGATTGTGTCTTTCCTTGAAGATATGGAATCATGAGTACAGCCATGGAAATATATTGCGAAATCGCAGTAGATAATCCAGCCCCACCAATTCCCATATTACAAACATCAACAAAGAAATAGTCTCCAAAGATATTTAATACACCACCAAGTGTAAGTCCAATCATCGCAAAGAATGCTTTTCCTTCATATCTCAAGATGTTATTCATGACACAACTTGAAGTCATTGCTGGTCCAGCAATCAAGATGAAGAATGCATAGGTTCTAGCGTATGGTAAGATCGTATCTGTACTTCCTAGCAATCTCATGAGAGGATCCATAAATAAGAATCCTGACAACATAATAAATGTACCAACAAAAATAGAGCACCAGAATGATGTTGTAGCGTAGATTTTTGCGGCTTTTATATCATGGTTTCCTAATTTTCTAGCGATATTCGCTCCAGCACCATGACCAAACATAAATCCAAAAGCCTGAAGAATAGCCATTAATCCAAATACGATTCCTGTAGCACCAGAAGCAGAAGTTCCAATCGTTCCAACAAAGTATGTATCTGCCATGTTGTAGATGTTTGTAACCAACATAGAGATAACAGTAGGTAAGCCTAATGTAAGTATCAATTTTGATACTGGCGTTTGTGTCATTTTGACATATTGCGCATTTATTTGCTCTTTATTTTCCATGGAAATTATTATAGGAGCATTGTAAAAAAAAGAAAGGGTATGAAAACCCTTTCTGTTAAATTTTTGTAATTAAAGTTCTTCGCCGTTTGTTTCGATAACGTGTTTATACCAATCAAAGGACTTCTTTTTACTACGAGATAAGTCACCTTCACCAGCATTGTTCTTATCAACATAGATGAAACCATAACGCTTATCCATTTCACCAGTTGAAGCAGAAACGATATCGATTGGTGCCCACATCTGATAACCAAGAAGATCAACACCATCTTCATTTACAGCATCTCTCATAGCTGCAATATGATTTCTGAGGTATTCGATACGGTAGTCATCATTGACGGAACCATCTGCTTCTTTCTTATCATAAGCACCTAGACCATTTTCGACGATCATCATTGGCAAATGATAACGGTCTGTGAAATAGTTCAAAGAGTAACGTAGTCCAAGTGGATCGATTGGCCAACCCCAATCAGATGATTTTAGATATGGGTTCTTAACGACATCACTAGCTACATTGTTCTTCATTGCGATATTTCCTTCTTGGAAATCGTAATGATCATTACCTTCATGCCATGCTGTTGTCATAGACATGTAGTAAGAGAATGCGATGTAGTCAACTGTACCGTTCTTGAGTTCAGCTCTTTCTTCATCGTTTAATTCAATCTTGTATCCTTTTCTTTCCCAATACTTTTCTAAGTAACCAGGAACGATACCTGTACAATGGATATCAGTGAACCAATATTTTCTATGGTTAGCAGCTGTGAATTCCATCATATCTTTTGGATTACATGTTGCTGGATATACTGGAACGAAACCAATCATACAACCAATCATGAAGTCTGGATCGATTTCATGACCAACTTGAACAGCCTTAGCGGAAGCTATCAATTCATTGATGCCAGATTGATACATCATATATTGATTATCTGGATTGTCATCTGTTGTTAGAACGGCACCTTCTTGTAGTAAGTTATGTGCACTTTCATTAGCTGCTTGGTTATTGATTTCATTGAATGTCATCCAATACTTGACTTTACCTTTGTATCTTTCAAAACATGTCTTAGCGAATGTTACGAAGAAATCGATACATCTCTTATCCATGAAACCATTATACTTTTTAGCTAAGTTATAAGGCATTTCAAAGTGCTGTAGTGTGATGACTGGTTCAATACCATACTGATGCATTGTATCAAACATATCATCATAGAATTTTAAACCTTCTTCATTTGGTTCAGCATCATCTCCATTTGGATAGATTCTAGACCATGCGATAGATGTACGGAAAGCTTTGAATCCCATTTCTCCAAATAAGGCAATATCTTCTTT